>CAXRJY010000064.1:0-12225 GCA_964230915.1 Candidatus Poseidoniaceae archaeon
ACAGATTGATGAAATTCACACTTCATTGTTGATACGTGCTCAGATGACTGCAATGATCGTTGTTGCTCAGAACTCCAGTGGCGTAGTTCCAGTGTTCAAACACGATTCTGATAGCGGAGATGAGAATCAGCGTAAGATGAATGAATTGGCGTACATACATGGTGAGCCTGATAATGTGGTACCAGTCTACATCTCTTGGCGATTGAATGAACGAATGTATGGAGACCTTCAAGGCCAGAACAAGACCGATATCCTATCCGAATTTGGTGAAGAACAGGTGCATATCTGGCGACGTTCTTTCGATATTCCTCCTCCTAATGGAGAGAGTTTGGAATTAGTGGCTGGACGCACGATACCATATCTTGAAGAGACGATATATCCAGCTCTTGAGTCAGGCAAGAACATCTTCATTGCTGCACATGGGAATACTCTGCGTAGCATCATCATGAATCTTGAAGAGATGTCGGTAGAGGAAGTGAAGGGACTTGAGGTTCCAATCGGTGTACCAATCATCTTTGACAAGATCAACGGGAAATATGCTCGAAGGTGAATCGATGTCGGACATTTCCATCGTTGGTCGATGGAAGCGTCTTCCTCCTAAGGTGAAATGGCCGGCTGGTATTGTTGCTGGATGGTTGATTCTGATTCTGTTGATTCAGGTGGGCAATTCAACGAACCAGATCTCTCGTATGCCTTCTGAATGCCCAGAAAGTAGTATGAATTGTGTACGTATTGCCCATGATGGGACTTCATTCAATTCGGGTGACTTAGAGCCATTATCATTCAATGCAACGAAGGACGAAGTGCTTGCGGTCGTTGAGAATTGGTTTGACGAACGTTGGTTCGCTTCGGTGATATCGGTTGAGGATGCTGGTACCTCGACAGTTGTCCATGGAGTCGATTACACCGAATTCTGGTTTTTTGCTGACGATGTCTTTGTTGAAATCTCCTGTGTTGATGGTGCTGCTGAATTGACTCTACACAGTCAGTCCAGGTTGGGCAAGGGGGACATGGGAGAGAATCATCGTCGTATGACTGAGTTCCATGAGGATATTTCTTCTGAGAAATGGTCGAACGAACCTTGCGAAGGATGATGAGCGAGTTCTTTGCATGGGTGGTCAATGGCTTCCTTTTGGCGACATGATGGCTATGCTGGTCGTTATCTTGAGGTCGACTTGTCGGCAAGCTCTCTCAAAGTGAAGAATCTTGATAGAGAAACTCTCCTATCAACAATGGGTGGTAAAGGTCTGGCAACTCATTTGTTGACCACGCAGGATACCACCGATGACGAGGCCTATGACCTGTCTCATCCAGTGACTGGAGATGCAGACCCGTCAATGCACCCTACTACTCCAATTCTCATCATGACCGGTCCTTTCCAGGGCTCAAAAGTCGGCTCCTCTGGTAGAGCAGTCGTTTGTTCACGTTCCCCATTGACAAATATCTTCATCGATACATACATCGGTGGCGATTTCGGTCATGACCTGCGTTTGGCGGGTTGGGATGGGTTGTTCATCCATGGGCGTTCTGAGAACATGGTGCGCTTACAGATAGAGGACCAGGAAGTCTCTCTACAAGATGCAGAAGACCTTCGCGGTATGACGACGTGGAAGACCGAGAAGGCAATAGCAGCAAAGACCGAGGTACAGGATGTTTTCTCGATAGGTCCTGCTGGTGAAGCATTGTCCAGAATAGCCAGCCCAATCACTGCTGGAAGACGCGCTGCAGGACGAGGCGGCACTGGCGCTCAATTCGGGAACAAGAATCTCAAAGCGATTTCAGTACTTGCGTCTGGAGAATCCAGAGTAGCAGATGATACGCAATATCTTGGTGCAGTGAAGAAACAGCGTCTGGAAATGGGAGAGCGACGAAAGGTCGGAGATCCATTCTATCGTTTTGGAACCAGCAGGGCGCCGATTTATGCCAGTGAGATGGGTCGAATGCCGACCTTGAATTATACATCAACGACAGGTTCGCTCATCCACGAAGAGAAGAAGATTGGGCAACTTGACACAGTTGCCTTGTCAGGTGAGCATTGGCATGATTCTCTACCTGAGGCGAAACAGTCGGGATGTTGCCGCCCCTGTCCAATCGCCTGTGAAGCATCAGACCGTTCTAGTGGGGTAAGAGGGAAGCCGGTGCACGTACTGAGAACTGAGCGACCTGAATATGAGACTCTAGCGATGATCGGTGCGAATCTAGGAATCTCCTCGTCCCTTGATGTAATGGATGGAAATGATGCCTGCAACCGATTTGGAGTTGATACGATTTCAAGTGGTGCTGCGCTATCACTGATCTGCGAATTGGCACTCAAGGGATGGTTTCCCGATGGTTGGTCAGAAGGAACATTACCTTCGGATGATTCTTGGGGCTTTGATGTTGAACTTCCTTGCTTCATCGCTCCCTCATCAAAAGGGCGATTCGCTGAAGGGGATTTGGTTCCGTGGGGATATGGAATCCCTGAACTTCCGCCCTTGGCATTGGAAAGGCTCTCTATCGCTGAATCAGGTGATGGTTCACTCTTCGGCACATTGTCCGCAGGCGCAGTTGCTTGTTCTAGGTGGGTAGAGAGAAAGACAGGACATCCTGCAACTCGATTGACTGCTCATTGTAAAGGGCTCGACCTTCCGGCATGGGACCCTAGAGGTAAGAGAGGGAATGGTATGGCATACATGACCTGTAATGTTGGAGCGAGTCATATGCGAGCAGGCTACAAGAACCCGACAGGGGTTCCTGATTCTTCAGCACTTGACTTGATGCCGGAATTGATTCATTCACAGAATGAAAGTGTGATCAGAGACAGTATGATTCTCTGTGCCTTCGCCAGTGGTGCAACTCCTGATGATGTTCTTGTTCAGGCTTACAATGGAATCACTGGTGATTCTGCGACGATTGGTGATTTGCATTTGAGGGCTTCAGCACAGTGGGATTCAGCCCGCCTTTGGAATATCCAGCATTGGGAGAGGCTAGGATTAGAGGTTAGAGAACAAGATGTTCTTTCATACAGGTTGAGGAGAGATGCACTTCCAGATGGCCCTGCGAAAGGACTGGTCTCTTTCGTGAACGATGCTGACGAAGCCGATTGCCTGACAGAATATTATCGATTACGAGGCTGGAATGAAGAGGGTAAGCCTCATTCATCGTAAGGCAGCCATTCTTCGTCGCCTTCAGGTCTGAACCACCAGTAGCCGTCATCGTCCTGCCACCATTCAGTTCCATCTTCATCAATGGAGTAGGAATCGTCAGCCTGTGCTGCCTCTTCCTCTTCTTCTTGGATCATTTCATCAGTCTTCATTCCGGTTTCTTGTGCAATGGCTCGCTTGACAGCAGCAAGATCGGCCTCTTCGTCTTTGAACACTCTAGTTTGAGTACGAATCTGCGAGTTATGGTCTCCTGCTGCTATTGCTTCATCTGAATCTGCATAGAAATCTTGAGCCATCTTTTGTCTGAAATCTTCGAATTCATCACGTCCATAACTGCCCGTGAAAGAATCTCCCTTAGCGGACAACAGGTCATCAAGGTCTACTGTCTTGCTTTTCAGTTTAGGAGCATCTGCATTGTCTGAATCGAATAACTCGCCATCATCTTCATCGAGTTTTGGTAACTCACGACCTTCAGGGTCAATGTCTTCCAATTCCTCCATCAACAGGTCATGTTCTTCCGCATCGATGTTTTCATCTGAATATGCTTCTTGGATTTCTCGAACCATCTTTTTCACAAGTCTTGAGAGAGCACGGTCATCTCCACTGAATTCCTTGGCTCCCTTTTCGATACGTTTGAGGATTTTTTCATATGGAGACCCTGCAATAGCGCCAAGGAATTTGCCGAACCCCTTCTTGGCCATATGGTCCCCTCGGATGGGATAGTCATGGTCCACCACTTATGAGTATGCTCCCGCCGCGTATGTGTAAGGGGGTTGAAGATGGTCGATGAGTGGTTGAGTTCTGCATTGGCTGAATACAATCAGGTTTCCTTTGATAAGCGGGATTCTTATTCAGCACTCATCCAGATGCCAGGAAGTTTGTTGGTGGACTTGCTTTCATGGTGTTTTCAATCTCTGCCAGATGAGATTCTTGTCGGAATGGAAATTGATCCACAACGACAAGTGATGCCTGAAGTATCGGAATTATTTCTTGGAATAGAGTCTCGAGATGACCTGTTCGCCGGACAAGGTTTCACAATAGGTGAAGCAAAGGTTGTGAACCGAGGAAATTCCATGACAGTGCATCATCTTCCCGAGGAATGGACCGATGAGATATTTGCTGTTGACAGGGGCCCGCGAGGAGGTCGTTTCACTCATTGGCTACATACTCACCCAAATTGCCCAGCGATTCCTTCTGGCGCTGATGCAGCAGCAGCACAGTGGACAGAAGGGGTCGACATGATCCTTGGAGTCGAGTTCTCACCCGAATGGGGCGCTCCATGGGTTGAAGGAGTCGAAGGAGAAAGAAGGATGGTCGCAGGTACCAAACGTTCAGAACCCGAGCAGGGAGGAAGTTGGTTCCGAAGACGAATGGCGAGACAGAATCGTCCAGTTCTAGGCAAGGCTGTGACTGGTCATTCGATACATGGAATCGAATTGATTGCTTTCCATAGGACAGGAGTTGGTGTAAATGTCATCTTTGTCGATGATGATGATCTTCCATATGGCTGGCCGTTCACAGCGGAGTGACATTAGGGTGTCCACCTGTCCGAGGCCAGATCTCCAATTCTGGTAACTTCATCTTCAGTATACCATGCTCAGCCCCGAACTGAAGCATTCTTTGATTCGCCATCGATGAAGAACTCATTCCGATAATGGTGGCAGGTCTATTGAACCCATTATTCGCAACTTCAACATTCAGCAATTGCAGAACTTCCAAACCCTTGATTGGTGGGATGAAGTGGTCAAGAAGCAAGATGTCTGGTTTGAAATCGTTGATTTCATTCAGCCAGTCTTCAGTGTTCCAGAGTTGCTTGAATTCAATCTTTGCAAGGTCAACTCCTGCAGAAATCAGTAGTGCTTGAATGTCGAATGAATCCTCGAATGCGAGGACTCTCATCAATTCACACTCCGGTCATTGACAGGTTGCTCGGGTCGACAGGGCCTGGAACGCGGAACCAATGGACATCTCCTTCAGGTCGGTCGATCAGCGGTAGGCCAAGAACAGAAGATGAATCAGCATCGACATTCAGGCCTGTGGATGCACAATCTGGAGATGGCAGATAATCCATTCCAGTTTCGGTCAATTCTATCAGTAGAGTATGTCCAGATGGAATGACCACATCCATTGGATTGAATTCCATCTTCATCTTGTACGAGATGAATGGAATTGTTATCTTGGCATCATACCCTCCATCGCGATAGCGCAGGTCCATCACAGCGTGGCCTAATCTGAGTCCAGTCGTTCCATCCTTCATTGTGGCAAACACCTGGCCACCTTTGCACAATGCCTGAACATTGAGATGTAGCGTTGGTAATCCTGAGATGTGGATATCTTCAGTGAATGGTTCACTCTCCAGTGTCACACTGCTGGTGGTAGAGACACGTTGGCCACTGGATTGGAATTCATCCAGTCCCATCAAGTGCCATTCAAGATCTTCAGGAGGCCATGTATCCTCAAGGTGCCATTTGCCATCATTTCGCTGTATTTGCACCAGACTGACAGGTTCTGGACCTATTCCCTTGAGGAAATGTTCGAACCAAGCGAACACCTCAATGGCCCAATCCATCCGTGTCATATTGGGATATGCTTCAGCCCCATATCCGCTACCAAGATTACTGTGAATCTGAATCTGGTCTGGATAATTGTGAGCCCATTGTCCATATATTCCTCTGACGGTCATTCCCCTGTCTCGGAGCAGTTGATAGGTAGGTGAGAAGTGATAGGGGTCGACATTCCAATCCTGCATGCCCCAAACGATGTAGACACTGCCACGGTGATTGGAGAGGACATCAGGGAGGTGATATCGCTCTTCCCAGTAGTCGTTCCATTGGCTTCCACCAAGTTCTGCTGCAGTGTAAGTGGTCCACGGGCTGGCAGGTCCAATGAGGTCATCGCTGCACATCCGCATGTCGCTGAAGTCTCCATCAACTGTCGCTCCTTCGTACAGAACATCATAGAGTAATGCTCTAGTTTCACTCGAGCCGTTTCGATAGAACATCTGTTGCACCCCTATGCTTCCGCTGATCGGTACGATTGTCTTGAGATGCGGATTGTCGAATTGTGCAGCCTCCCAATTCGTGGTGCCTGCATATGATTTACCCATCAACCCGACATTTCCATTGGACCACTCTTGTTCACCTAACCAGCGAACTGCGGCATCAATACCGATCTGTTCACCGCGTCCTTTGACATCTTGGCAATGTGTTGACTTCCCGGTTCCAAAGGTTGAGACTTGAGCCAATGCATACCCATGAGGCACGAATTCTTCGTATATCCACTTGCCAACTCCCATGTCAGGAACAGTGTTTGGAGTCGATTTATCGCCGGGGGCTCCGAAGTCGTAGTATGGATGTACAGTTGCAATCACAGGCACCTTGACACCATCAGGAACGTCAGGCATCCACAAGGAAAGATGCATTTGTGGTTGTTCAGGAAAACCTGCATCTCTTTCTTCCAATGGCAGTTCAACATCGACTAAATGTTCTGACAGAGGAAGAATCTCAAATTCACCCTCAACAGGAAGTTGACTTCGCCAAGATGTGAGGTTCAAATCGAGTTTCCAACGTTCTTGAATTGGAACTTCCCACCAATTCAGCCCCTCAGAAGCGAAATCAGCAGGTTCTAATCCTCCTCCAAACCCTGCAGAGAGCATGATGAAAACGAGAACCATCGCCCCTGTTGCACCCAGTGCTAGATCGAGGTCTCGGCGCGATGACGGCTCTGCCACTTCAGCGGTCTCGAATTCGACCAATTCAGCGATGAGCGGCTCTGACATCGCTACCGCATCCCCACGTCAGCCTTCAGGCTGACGCTTGCCCGCGCCTACGCGAGAAGGCCATCAGAATTACCAAAGCAAGCAATATCCCACTGATGTTCAGCCATTGTTCCGAACCATCTGAAGATTGTATGTTGAAGATATTTCGTTCCTCGATAAGTTCTGGCTGAAATTCGTACAAGGTGCCTGACGCATAGACGATTCCAGGTGGCGGTCCAGGTCCACCCTGTCCGCTTGAGGGCTGACTATCGACATCGGCAATGCCATGATAACACATCAAGAAGTAAGGGAATCCAATCATGGAAACTTGGTCGTTGTTGGTATCTGTCACTAGAAGTGGTGAACCGGATAGAGGAGTGCTGACATAATGATAGATACCTTCTGGATATTCAGGGGTCGGTCCAAATCGACCATTACACTCATCCAAATCTCCGAGACCATCAACGTAGTTCCAATCATCTATTCCGTTGTAGCCTTGGTCTCCTCCGTCTTGGGTTCTTTCAATCGCATATGAGGAGGTGATGGCTCTGATACTGCCATCATCATCATACCCATACATGCCGTAAATTGGAAATCCATCAAAGGCCCAACCGATGATCGGACTATGATATTCATCTTCCAATTTCTCAATTTCATAGTCGCTCATATCTTCTCCAGTTGCTGCTTCCCAGAATTGGCATTGTGCATCATAGTGGTAATGGAAATTGTCGCCTGCGGAGTGGCTTGTACACCAACCAAGGAAGATTGGTTGTCTGTCTTCATCAAAATAATCGAAATGTAGAGCGACTGCATCACCACCAGGACCCTCCTCAGGCCCATACATCGGGACACCATTGACCGCAACAGCAACCGCACCACGGTCTGGCGCGCATTCCCATTGACCTTGGGAAGCTGGACAATTGGTTGAGTCATGCCCTCCTGTCGTATCATTTACTGGGTTGAGTGTGATATGCCATTCTAATTCGACTTCATCTGCACAGCAACCTCTGGTTGACAAGAAATCGTGGTTGGGAATGCCATTTGCGTCAACGACCATTTCATCATTTTGTGTAGAAACTGAAACGCTGCATTGGAACCAAGGTCCTGAGCCTCCTCCACCTGCAGAATCAGCACCATTGTTGTTCGAGGAGTATCCATTCTCTGAATTGTAGTCCTTGACCCAAGGTCCTTGTCCATCTTGGCACAACCAAGAATCTTGAGGTTCCCATGAAATCATTTCGCATCCTACAGAGTCTACAACAGCACCCGAGGTTGTACTCGGACACTGGTCCTGAGCATCATCAACTCCGTCTCCGTCACTGTCTTTCTGTGAATCGGAACACCCGTTGCCATCAGGAGTTTCACCTGTAGGTGTGTTGGGACACATATCATCTGAGTCAGGTATGCCATCGTTATCTGAATCCCTTTGACTATCCGAGCAACCATTTGAGTAGACTGGTTCATCGTCAGGAGTCGAGGCACATTCATCATCTTCATCGATGATTCCATCACCATCACTATCTGTTTCAGGTTCAGTTTCTTCATCAATTTCCAATACAACGTTGATGATGGTTGATGTGCTGCTGAAGCGACCACATTCTGCTCTGATCTCACCCTCCAGCAGAACTTCTTCGGTGTCGATGTCAATCTCGATTGCACCGGTGCTGAAGTTCATCTCAGCAAGAATGATTGTCGCAGTTCCCATCGGGTCATATCCAACGAGACAAGTTTCTATGAAGGCATGGTTGACATTGCCTAGAATAGTTCCAACAGTACTGTTTTCAGATGGTTTAACCCAGATGAAGGAGACGGTAGCAGCCGGTTCATCAGGGGCCAAAATCTCGATATTTGCTGTTGCACTGACTTCGTTGTATTCGTCATCCGTCGCGGTCACGCTGATCAACCAGACTCCAGGGTTGACAATTGGCACATCGATACTGAAGGTTCCATCATCATCAATCATGGCGAAGAAAGGTCCACTGACTACACTGAAATCTTCACTGTCCAGTAATTTGTAGGAAATGGTAAGATTGTTGAGGTCTTCATCAAAAGCAGCCCCTTGGACCGTAGGTTGGGTCCCATCCCAGAACTTGGAAGAGTTCCAGAGTACAAGACTTGGAGGAAGGTCAGCGACCCCCGTAGTTTCATCATCATCAACTTCTGTCTTCTTCTCTTCAGTGCTCTTTGGCTCGTCCCCAAAACAACCTGCAATAGATGAGAACAATAGAACCATGACAAGACAAAGACTACCCGTACGGTTTCCCATGAAACAAGTAGTATTGCAATAGCATATCAAGGGTTTCAATCAGTGTTCATGGCTGCTTTGAATTTCGGCATCATCATCAACCCATGGCCAAACATCAGGAATGCAAGCATTACATGCACCATGCCGAGCCAATGTGGGCCTGAATAAGCATGAGCAAGACCAATCTGTATCACCCAAGCAGTGGAATAGCCAAATGACATCCCCTTGAGTTTGCTGTCATCAACCTTCGAGAGAATGAATAACACGGTTGCAGCAAGAGCCAGCAAGAAGCCGACTTCTCCTGAGCGCTTATGCGAAGTGCTGAGATTCCATCCATCGAAGGTATATCCCAATTGACCGATGCCAGACATTCCTTGCCAGATAATCACCGCAAGAGATGCACCGGTCAGTATCATTGCCCATTTCAGCATTTCAGGTTTTGTAGCCCCAATTTCTTCGCTCATGGACTCAGGCCACCACATTTACTTCATGAAGTGTGCGGAGATTGAAAATCGCAGAAGTAGGTTTCAGTGGGTGAAATTGATGTCTAGCAGCCGTCTCACAGAGTCATGAGGGGCGCCAAACTAGTTGTTTGCATTTTGCTTCTCTCTATTTTTTCCCCCTCTACAGGAGGTACTCTTTCCACTGTAGAAGCGTCTGGAGATGATGGTGATTGGCGGAACCGTAGCGTCAATCCAGACAACTGGACCGATGGCCCAGATCTTGAGGGCAGTCCAATGGATGAGCCACGTCCAGGCGACCCCGTGATCATGATTTCAGTAGATTACCAACCAGGGCATCTGCAATCCAGAGTTGAAGGCGAGATAGTGATCGAGTTGTTTGAGGAATGGGCACCAATAACCGTCGCCAATATGGTAGAACATGTCGAAATCGATCTATATGACGGGATTTTCTTCCATCGGGTAATCGATGATTTCGTCACACAAGGTGGCGACCCTACATGCAAGTCTGCAGGAGTTTACCCAGGAACCAGCCCTTCATGCGGAAGTGGTGGAACTGGTGAAACAATACCGCTGGAACATAATGAGAATCTTTCACACGTTGATGGTGCGATTGGAATGGCGAGAAGTCAGGAAGAGGATTCTGCTGATTCACAGTGGTATATCGCAGAGACAGAGGCGCACAATCTAGACCCTGAAAATCGAGATGATGGGGGATATGCGACCTTTGGCGTGGTCAGGGATGGAATGTCCCATGTTCGTGCAATCGCATTGACCCCTACATCGGATGACCCGACTGGATTGGAGAATCTTCAGAACCCTGCATCATCGGCAGGGCGTCCAATCTATGAGGCTAGAATAAATGAGATTTCTTTGTTGGGCGTAGTTCTGGATGCGAACGCCAGTGTTGAAGAGCCCGAGGACCCAACAACGCAAAGTGGTTCCAGTGAGGGTATCTCTGGAGTTTCGATTTTCGTGGCAATTGGAATACTTGGAGTCTTGACAGCAATTGCAATGCGGGCTGCGCGAATAATTGAACCAGTTGAATTGTATCCATCTGAAGAAGCGCAGGATTGAACGTCAGGCATCATCTCCGCTGCTTCGTGGAGAACAAGGGTACTGTCGTCGCTGCCATCATTCTCGTGGGCTTGTTGAGCGCCAGCGGAGCGGTGATCTATACTCAGAACCTCAGTGAACCGGAAGCAGTGCTGACCTGCGGGGAGGATGAAATCAAGGTCGATGGTGAATGCATCAGTGAAGTTGTGGAGGACATTCCAGTAGATGTTGAGTGTAATTCTTTGGAGGTGGTGGTTGAGGAAGGATGTAGACCTATGACTCCCCCAACACAATTGGATTTCGGACTTGAGGAATTCAATTTCATCATTGGAGACAGCATCCATTTGATTCCATCATTTTCAGGAGATGGACCAGACCATTGGGCGGTCAGTCCCAGTCTGCCTAATGGACTCAATATCGATAGCGATAGTGGCGAGATAACCGGAGTTGTTCTTGAGATTCAAAATTCTGTATCATATGCCATAATCGCTTCCAACAATGCCGGTACCATAACACACAACATCAGCATCATTGTGATCGACATGCCTCCTGGCACGCTGTCATATCCATCCATTCTACATGTGTTCACTGTCGGAGTCGAGGTTGATCCATTGATACCGTCGCTGGTGGGAGGTGGAGATGTTTCCAACTGGGCGGTCATTCCACCACTGCCATCTGGCCTCTCGATAGATTCACTCGGTTGGATAGAAGGAATGCCGCAGGCAGTCACTCCTTGCGGAAACCATAGCATCAATGCAAGCAACGAAGCAGGTTACAGTATTTTCAATGTCAATATTTGTATTCACGACCAAGCCCCATTCGGGATGTTTTATCCAGCTGCTCCTCATACCTTCACTGTAAACTCCAGTGTTGGCCCTCTCGCCCCATGGATTGAAGGAGGCGAAGTGGCAGAATGGGAGATTGAACCGCTTCTTCCCGAAGGTTTGTCTTTCAACTCCTCGAATGGTTGGATATCCGGAATTTCAACATCTCTTGTTCCAAGCCGTATCCATACTGTTTGGGCCAACAATACTGGCGGCTCGATATCAACATCGATCGAGTTGACCATCATTGATGAGCCGGTTCGAAACTTATCATTTGGTGTCTCGGAGGTTGATCTTGCTTGGCAAAGAAGTTCTGTGGATCTGATTGCAACATGGGATGGAGGGGCTCCAGTGGAATGGAGCATTATCCCTGAACCTCCAGTTGGAATATTGTTTGAGGAAGGCAGGTTACATGGTGATGCTGATACTTTGTATGAGTTGACGAATCATACCATCTGGGCCAATAACACTGGTGGCTCAACTTCGATTGTTCTTCGTTTGCGAATTGCAGACATGACGCCGATGAACATTTCTTGGGAGAATGGAACTGTATTTGCAGTTGAAGCCAATCATAGCGTATTCATTCGCGCCTTCAACGAAGGTCCAGATATCGCTACATGGGAGGTGGAACCTTCACTTCCAAATGGCTTGTCTCTGCAGTCCAATGGTAGTATCGAAGGTATTCCAATCGAGCGAAGTAATTGGCAAACATATCGCATTTGGGCCAACAATACTGGTG
>CAXRJY010000065.1:0-5196 GCA_964230915.1 Candidatus Poseidoniaceae archaeon
TGGATCTCAGTTGGTCTGCAGAATCGTGGAGTCTACAGATATAGGCTTCCGGATTGGCTGATGGAAAGTATAGGGTTCGAGTCACAGCCACCGATGATTCAGGTGCTTCAGCCGAAGATATTCTTCTGCCATTCTGGGTCGAGGATGAGGAGTTTCAGTGGGATGATGCACTGATCTACATGATAATGACTGACCGCTTTGTCAATGGCAACACCTCAAACGACCCTTCACCATTGAATGGGGCTGCAAATGGAGGAGATTGGCTTGGAGGAGACCTTGAAGGAGTTGTTTCGAGATTGGATGAGATTTCCGCTTTGGGCATCAATACAATATGGCTCAGCCCATTCAACCAGGGCCCAACCGAATTGGAGATTGCGGCAGATGGAGAGCATCAAGTTGCAGGCTACCATGGATACTGGCCAACAGAACCACGTGCCGTTGATTCACGTCTTGGGACTGAAGAACAGTTGGAGGAACTTGTTCACCAGGCCCATGCAAGAGGGATTCGCATAATGGCGGACATGGTTGTCAATCATGTGCATGAAGAGCATCCATATTTTGCTGAAAATCCAGATTGGTTCAATGATGGTTGCATCTGTGGCTCATCAGGTTGCGATTGGACCGAGCGCCGTTTGGATTGCCTATTCATGAGCTATATGCCGGATGTTGATTGGCGCAACCGAAATGCCAGCGAACAGTTCATCGACGATGCGTCATGGTGGGTTGAGCGTTTCGATCTCGATGGTTTGCGTATTGATGCTGTGAAACATGTAGATGATAATGCAGTCAACAACATGGCTGCCAGACTCAGCGAGAAATTTGAACAGGCAGGCGTGAAACTCTATCTCAAAGGAGAGACTGCAATGGGATGGTCTGGAGATTCAATCGAGGATAACGCAGAGCAGTATGATACCATTAATCGATACATGGGTGAAGGCAATCTAGATGGACAGGCTGATTTCGTTCTCTATCATGCAGTTGTGGACAATGTTCTGACCAGTGGCGATATGGGATTGATGCACTTAGACCATTGGACTTGGCAGAGCACGCAACAATACACGCCCGGAGCAGTCATGGTTCCTTACATCGGTAGTCATGATGTGCCGCGATTCATCAGTCGTGCGGACCCAGACGCAACAGGAGTATGGAATCAATGGGAGAATCTTCCTGAAGAGACAACGAATCCACTGGCTTTTGAGCGCTGGAAGTTAGCGATGGCGTGGTTGTTGACCATACCTGGAGCGCCGATGCTCTATGCAGGAGATGAGTTCGCAATGGAGGGTGGAGCAGATCCTGATAATCGCCGAATGTTCAGCGCCTCAGGGAATCTCTCTGAATGGGTTGCAGAACTAGGAGTCGCTAGAATGGAGCATGAATCTCTACGCAGAGGTGCTTATGTTCAACTCGAGGCGGAAGAAGAAATCATGGCTTTTGCAAGGCAAACTGATGATGCACACGTGGTGGTGGTATTGAACCGTGGTGCTGAGAACATCAACCTTGCAGAACATGATTGGTTGGGAGAGATGGATGATGTCCTTGGTCTGGCAGAGATGAATTCTGGAATTGTAGAGATGAATGGGGAAATCGCTGCGATTTTTGTACAAAGAGAGTCCGTGAATCAAACTACGAATGATACGCATACTGGAAACAATACCGAAGGAGAGAACCAAAGTGGGAATGAGAATGGTACAGTGGATGAAAATAATTCCACTGAGGAATCGCCCTGCCCAATGATGCCTTGCCCCTCATGTTCTGATGGAGAGGAAGCAGTTTCTTCTGTTGACGAGAATGACTGTACAATCTGTACCTGTAAGGCCGTTGATGAGAACAATGAGTCCACTTCAGGAGAGTCTACTTCGAGTAGCAATCTCATCAATGATTTGAGGTGGGTATTGGCAGGACTGATCCTCATGGTAGTCGTAGCCATAGTAATGATTGGAAGAAAACCGTCTATTGAGGACTGAAAGACTCGTAGATGCGTAGGTATTCATCCAACATCCTTGCTGCAGTGAAACGTGCGCTTGTCTTGATGGCTGCTCTAGAGAATGCAGCCCATCGTTGCGCTCCTTCTTGCCATGCAGGGAGAACTTCTTGCTCAAGAGTATCCAGCAGGGCTTTGTTATCGCGAGCATCATCGCGTTCATCCTCACTATTTCCTACTGCCCAGCCATTTACGCCATGTTCACAACCTTCTGGCCACCAACCGTCGAGGATTGAACAATTAGGAACTCCATTCATCACCGCTTTCATTCCACTGGTTCCACTCGCTTCCATCGGGCGAACTGGATTGTTCATCCAAACATCGACGCCACTTGTCATCGCCAGTCCAGTCGCCATGGAATAGTCTTCAAGAAAGACCACCGGAACATCATCGCCGAGTGTCTTTGCTGCTTCGAAGATATGTTTAATCATCTCTTTTCCACCCTCATCTCGGGGGTGTGCTTTTCCAGCGAAGACGAATTGCATACGTCCTTTTCCTATTCGTTGCAGGCGTTCAAGGTCATGGAAGACGAGGTCAGCGCGCTTGTAGGTGGCGAATCGTCTTGCAAATCCTATCGTCAGTCTAGAGGGGTCTAGTCTTCTTCCAGTCATCGAGTGAATGATATCGAACAATATCGCTCTAGAGTTGGAACGAGCAGCAGTCAAGCCGCTGTCATCAAGTCTACCTGCATGCGACAATAACAAGGGGTCCTCTCTCCAACCTGTAATCTGTTCATCGTACAATGATGCCATTGCCGGTGATACCCAGGTAATGTGGTGTGCTCCATTGGTTATTGGTTGAATGTGATGATGGGGAAACATCTCACTGGCTACGTAGGCATTGAGGTTTGATACTGCATTTGCTTTACCACATAGTGAGATGGCAAGGTGGCTCATCGATGCATACTCTTCACCTGCCAATGAACGTCCATCGTCTGGCAAAAGGTCTCCAAGAACTGCTTCCATC
This sequence comes from Candidatus Poseidoniaceae archaeon, assembly GCA_964230915.1. GTDB lineage: Archaea > Thermoplasmatota > Poseidoniia > Poseidoniales > Poseidoniaceae > UBA226. Next base: position 2,948 of record CAXRJY010000065.1, read on the forward strand.
TCTTGCCATGAGAAGCGGTCATGGCCAGCAGGGACGGGCGTGTGCGTCGTGAACAGGCTCTTGTTCTGGAGATCCTCACGACTCCATCCTTGAGAAAGCAGTTCAAGTGCAGCAAATGCAGAATGTCCTTCGTTCAGATGGATGCCTGAAAGTGGCCAAGCGGCCAATGCTTTGAGAGCGCGAACTCCCCCAATACCGAGTAGAAACTCTTGCCTGATCCTTGTTGAATCGTCGCCTCCGTACAGCCGTTGACTGAGTGCAATGTGCTCCTTTGAATTGGCTGGATTGTGAGTATCAAGGAACAGAACATCCACCGAGTGTCCAGAGACTCCAGTCACGGTTCGCTTCCAGATTCGAGAATGCAACTTGCTGCCATCGAGGTTCAGAGCGAGGTCTATTCCTGTATCTTCAAGAAAATCAGAGGGCTCAAATTCGGGGTAGGTCTCGCTCTGTATGCCATCGGAATCAACATGCTGACGTCCATACCCTTGTCTATACAGAAGGGTCACTGCAATCAGATCAATGCCCGCATCCGCAGCAGCCTTGATGTGGTCTCCCGCAAGCACTCCAAGCCCACCGGAATAAGTCGGAAGACTTGATTCCAAACCGATTTCGGCCGAGAAATATGCAATCACTCCCATATTTTCAACCACCATCTCTCAAGTTATCATTCTGACCCATTTGGCTTCAGTGTGAAATCTGGTATTTCTTCCCATTCGAAACGCCAATTCCAGTTTCCATGCCCAGTACCAGGCATGTTCATTCGAGCTTCACTACCAAGTTCCATGATGTCCTGTAATGGGATTATGGCCATTGCTGCTGCTGATTCAAGTGCCAGTCTAATCAAACATCTCGGCACCGTTTCACCTTCTAACAGATATCTTTCAATCCTGTTTCTACGTTCAGGAGGGGAGTTGTTCCACCAACCTTTCGTGGTATCGTTATCATGAGTTCCAGTGTACACTATCTGGTCGGATGAGATGTTCTCTGGGTGGTGTGGATTGTCTGCATTGTCATCATCAAAACCGAAATGGAGAACGGCCATTCCTTCCAAGCCATGCCGCTTACGAAGTTCAATTACTTCTTGAGGGATTATCCCGAGGTCTTCAGCAAGGATGTGTCTCGGACTTCCTGCGACATCGAGCAATTGCTCAAGCAAGGCATCTTTCGGCCCTTCTTGCCATGTTCCTGATTTAGCGGTCTCAGAAATTGTTGGAATTGCCCAGGCAGAATGGAATCCGCGAAAATGGTCAACTCTTACCATATCGAAGAGACGCAATATTCTCTCCATGCGTTGTCTCCACCATTCCCATCCTTCATCTTCGTGTGATTGCCAGTCATAGAGGACCATTCCCCAACGTTGGCCATCTTCATTGAAGTAATCAGGTGGAACTCCAGCAACAACGGTAGGTTGTCCATCTTCATCGAGTTGGAACAAATCCCTGTGAGCCCAGACATCGGCTGAATCATGAGCGATGAAGATTGGTAGGTCTCCGATGAGAGATACATCTCTTTTCTTTGCATATTCCCTGATCGCAGTCCACCTATGCATGAACCTCTTCTGTTCTTCAACAACTTCTGCGGTTGCATATCGAGCCATTGCTTCTGGTTCTCTGTTTTTGAGTTCTTCAGGCCATTCAAACCACGGCTTGCCATCTTGCTCCCTTTTGATAACGCGATATAGTGCCCAATCTCTCAACCAATATGATTCAGCAGAGAGATCGAAATCAGAATCTCCTGAGGCTTCCACCCATCCCTCCCATGCTGCGAAGGCAGAGGGGGAGGAGTAGGGAGAGCCATGTTCATCTGGAGGAGTCAAGGGAAGCATCTGCCAGACACTACCCTTGGAATCTGCCAAGATGTCGATGAAACGTTCCGCTTCAGAAAGGTCGCCAGAAGGTAGCGAGCTGACGTGACACAGGATTCCGGAGTACTGCGCCATGCTTCGACCCAATTCGTGGAAAACCTTTGACACCATCATCCCTTCGCGGGTATAGTGCGTCGAATCGCAATCAGCATAGTGGCAGTTTTTTTGCTGCCCCAATGGATTTCATTGGTATCCGCAGACGTCACGGCTGATGGCGACTTATCCGATTGGGATTCAGATACATTGATGGATACTGATGCCAATGCCGTTTCCCTTCATCTGGATTGGAATACCACGCATATTTCATTGGCGTGGAATTGTACTGATTGGGAAGCAGAAAGCGAGGGAGCAGACATGTTCGTTTATCTCAACACTTCTGAAG
>CAXRJY010000066.1:0-17966 GCA_964230915.1 Candidatus Poseidoniaceae archaeon
TTGGTAGCTATCGAAAGCCCTTCCTCTGTATTGATTCCTTTCCTTCTTTTCAATACTGTATCTAATTCAATAAGACCCCAAGCGAACAGGGCGATTCCGTAGAGGGCGAAGGCAAGGGGGATTGAGATGAATGATGCAGCCATGTATTAGCCCTCAGAGGAAGTCAGTGAGTGAGAGTTGTTTTGCTTTGTCATTACTGAACAGGCTATCCGTGCTCTTTGACAACCAATCTACGTTCTGTTTTGTGTAATTGTCAACACCGTAGGTTTCCATCACGTGTTTGGTGACTTTGATGTATTTGCGGACTGCACCTTCCGAGACCGTCAATGCCAGATTGCCTTTGCACAGGTCCTTGCCGCTGTCATCAACACCATGTGCTCCGAGACCTCTTGAACTTCGTTTTGCACCTTGTATGCAATGTCCGGCCAGTGGCATTCGGCGATATTTATGTCCACAGGAGACGCATCTAACCTTCTGCCTGGTGAATGCCAAGAGATTACCTCTCAGGTCAGGAAGGAAATGAGAACGAACAACACTGGAAGCAACGTTCCGTACATCAACTGCTCGTAGGCGAGCACCGAGATCGATCTGGCCATTCATCTTGTCAACCATCGTCTCCAATGTCTTGTAGGCTGAAAGAGCAGGGCCTTCATTCATATTGCTGGTGCCGTGAGTGAATCCATATCCTCTAACAGCAGCCACTGATTCCAGTCGCTTTTCAACGATGTCGATCAGATGTAGAACCTCTTTTGGATGTGGCTGTTGTTTCGTTGCTTCATAGAACGCCGAAGGATAGTACCAACCAGAATCCACATTCAATGCTTCTTTGTCAACCTCCGTAGGATTCAATGTGGTTGTGAGAACCAGTGGGGCATCCATTTGTCCACCACGATTCGCAGGAAGTATCCGCTTGCTGAAATTAAGCAATCCATCCATCAGTAACATGATTGCATCTTCATCACCATCGCAGTTTCTGCGCTTTGAAGCATGGAACAGTGGATGGGCGTATCCTCCAGAAGAATCGGTCCAACCAATGATTCTGCCTAACATCCCGCCGGACGTATGTGGGGCAAGTCCAATGATCAAATGCCCTATCAGGTCATCTTCGGTTTCTGCATTGTAATATCGCTCCAATCCGTAGAATTTCTTCAGCAGGTCATCGATGTAGTGTGAAGTGCGTAAAAAGAAATCAGCAGCAGCCCTGCTGGCAATGAAATCTTGTGGGTACAATTCCAACATCTGTTGGTCGTTCTCCAAGACCTTCCCGTCGATATCATGAGAATAACCCAGATCAAACAACCTTGGCCATGCCACACCTATCTCTTCAGGAGTGAAATGAGTGGTTGGAACATCACTCATATCGAATCGTACTGTGCCATCACGGAATACTGGCACTCCATGTGATGCTCTGAGAAGTCCCTTTTCCAAGGCTTCAGGGGTCTGGTCTCTCGACATCAATTTCTTGAGTCCCTTCATAGGCTTCGGCAATCTATCAAGGCCTAGTGAAATCCTCGCTTCTTCCATGTATGCAGAGATTTTGATGTTCTGCAGAACTCCTCTTCTCCGTCCATCTCCAAGTTCTCCTCCTGACATCTCTGTACGTCCTCGACAGAGGGCTCCATCCTCTTGTAAGGAATGGCATTTGAGAAGTACAGATGGGTGTCCGCATTTGACACAGGTTCTTTTTCCCACGTTAGCATTGTAATTTCCTTTATCGACAACAACTGATAGTAGTCGTTGTGGCCCTCCATCTGTGCCAACAGGGAAGATACTGTGAGTAGTTGGTTTTTCTCTTGCAGCTGCTTTCTCCGGTCTTCCCATCCTTGCTCCAATTCGAATGGCTACACTATTCTCCCATCGCAGGTCGCTGACTTTTCTGACCAGCCATAGAGTTCCAATGATGGCATGTTCATCCTCTAACATTCTAGCCTTCAGGAGTTCCTGAGGATTTATTGGCCCCTCATCAAGCACATTGTCCATCGCTTCTTTGCCAAGTCTATCAGTATCTGCAATCGACATACCTTTCTGTCTAGCCTCGGTTTCTGCTGCTATTCGAACACTGCTTCTAGCGTTCTGCAATTCTTTCATTCGCAAACTCTCTTCGTAGATTGATGTTGCAGCATCTTCAAGTTGCTTCAACCTGTTCTGCAAATGACTTCTTGCATCTTTCATGCGCTTGATTTCAGCCCCATCAGGGCGGAATCCAAATCCTTCCAACATGGCTTCCCACCCGTTCGTTATCAGCAGGTCATCACCATCATGATGATGAGCGAGGCCGAGTAACATGACGCATGTTTTTGCCATTCCATGTTCGTTCAGAAATTGAACAGATCTTTGATGGTGGTCAAAGATCAACTTTCCACCATCCCCATTCGGATTGGATTCTTCATCCATCAGTGAGGTGTATGCAGATTCCGAACTCCATCCTTCGGCGCCCTTGGGTATTCTCAGCATTCCATCATCAATAATTGACTTGGAAAGGATTTCCAGAAACCCATCAACCCATTCCAATGGCAGGTCGGCCCACCAAGGGTTGTTTGGCGGTGGCAAAGAAGTTCCATATTGCCGACTGATTGCGACAGAAGTTTCCCAATCTAGTTCCAGTTTTCGGAGCAGCGTATGAAGGTCCTTGTAATTCAGCTCTGCAAAGGAATCTATTCCCAGAATTTCTGCCATTTTTTCATAGTCTTCATCATTCACCAATGCTTCAAGCAATTCACTTGCCCACCAGTCTTTGCAATATGCAGCGGGAATCAATTCCTTGTTGTTCTCCATGAATTCGCCATAACCAAGTGCAATCTCTCCATTGTCCCAGATCAAGATGGTGGAATCTCCATGTTCCTTCCATGCCTCAAGATCATCAAGTCGCAGGAACCTTCCATCTTTCAGAATGACCCAAGGCCCCTCCAATTCATCACACGGAGTCACCGCGCAGGCTTTCCCAGGCCTCTCTATCTTCATCTGTGTCCCGACCGCAAGGAAATCATCCATCACGGACATTCCAGTAGGATTGATGGAACCAGCAGCAAGCCCAGAAGCCCTTCCGCGGCCATACCTCAAACGAAACCCCCCCCTCTCTAGAGGGTCTCCGAAAACGGGTCTGCCCGCAATGATGTCCGACATGAATTTCTGAACTGGTTTGACTCTTGCACTCTTGAATTCTGAGGAATCTTCTTTGCTTTTCTTTTCAGCAAAATTAGAGATGAATTCCCAACCCTGAACTTTCAACCTCTCAGTATGTTTCTGTACTTTTGGCGCTTTCAAGCACAACCCTTCACCGATGACCAACAATACTCCACCGCGTATTCGCGGCTCGTCAATGTTGAGAACGTGACCGAATCCACTGCATTCTATGGATTCTGTAGACTCACCATTGATCATCACTGGGCAGGCAGTGACTATCATCTCAATCTCTTCAGGAGGTGGACGATACTGTAGGTTGCCGCGGTATAGTCCAAATTCTTCCTTTACCCTCTCAATCTGTGGTCTTGTAGGGATGTATGGACCAATATTCATGTCTCTTCGAATCATATCTGCAATCAGGACACCTAGTGCTTGCCCGGTTCCACCAGCCGCTCTAATTGGGCCGGCAAAATGAATTGAGACGAATTCAGAACCATCGGCATTGCTCAACAATCTGACTTCGCTTATCCCTTCCAAAGGGGCAACCAATACGGCTTCTGTCAAGACGGCTAATCCTACCCTTAAGCCCACATCGATTGATTTGACAGTACTCTCGCCTCTCTGCTTGAATTCTTGAGCGACTTTCTGAGCGATTTTTATGGCAGTTGTTTCACGGTCATTTTCATACTCTTTGAGCATGGTTCTGATATCCTCAGCAATCTCCAATCCATCCAGATGATCCACCAATAGTTTCTCCGTTCTTCCAGCGAGGTCATTGGCGCGAGGTATCTCAACTTCCAATGTATGGTCAAGCCCCTTGGAACGTGCTTTTGCAGCCAGTTGATAACACTCTTCGGTTCTCTCATCAAGTCGTATTTGATACGAGTTCATCTCTCGTTCAAGTCGCTCCTCGTCAATGCGATTTCTCGGCATTGAATTTGCATCGAATATTGCCGCATCCGAGTTATCTGGCGAGGCCATGGCATGACCTCAACGCCGAGGCCTCATCAAGTATGCGCGTCATGATATTTCGCTTTCGCAGCAGCAATGGAGTAACAGAACATTCATCGACACTTGACCTGACCGCCCACATGGGACCATGACAGTAAATCCAGATTTGAAGGAAGACCCGCGCTGGGAGATATTGCGAGGCATGGTACGTGAACATGCATATCTCAAGGCTGAAGATGATGAATGGTTCACACTTGCCAGCGGGCGTAAGAGTAAGCATTTCTTTGATACCAAGCCATTGATGATGCATCCTGAAGCCAGCCAGTTACTTGGCCAATTGTTGAACATGAGGCTTGATGACTGGGGAGTCGATTTGGTGGGCGGATTGGAACTCGGAGCAGTTCCATTGACTGCAATCGCAATTGCGACTGCACCAGCGGGCAGCTCCCGACTAGGATTCATGGTTCGCAAGGAGCCTAAAGGAAGAGGGGGCCGTAAGACCAACAACCCACCCGGAATAGAAGGTAGTTCAGTTGCGGGAGGAGGCAGTGTTGTCGTCCTTGAGGACGTGACCACCACTGGTGGCTCATCTCTGAAAGCAGTTCAAAGATTGCAGGCCGAGACTCCATGTGATGTGCGTGGAGTGATATCCATTGTCGACAGGGCTGAAGGTGGAGTTGAAGCATTTGCCGCTGCAGGCATTCGCTTTGAGTCTCTATTCAGTTTGAATGATATTGCAGAATCGTGAGGCCTCCCTATGACAGGTTCATCGCGAGTTATTGATTCTCCATCTCATCCAGAGGAGATGAATTTGATTCCATATGGTCCTGAAGGGTTGCAAGTCCATCTCGATGAGATGTCAAGACGACTGGCCACACCATGGCAGGTTTGCGTGATCAGAGCACGGCAACTTGAGAATTGTGATTTGCCTGATGGCATGATTATCGATCCAGCATGTGGGGCAGGATTACAATTGGCTGCATTGTCAAACATCCTTGGCAAGGGGGCATTAGGAGTTGATATCGATGAATCAAGAGCCGTGATGGCCGCCAATAACCAGAAATTGATTTCTGATTTTCTTGGTCAACAATGCAATGCAACCATCGTTGCAGGAGATGGAACAAGTGCGACAGAGTTGATACAGTTGCTATCTCTTGAGAACAAGTTTGCATTGTTCTACTTCGATCCAGCGAGACCAGTAGGTAGTACGACTCATGCACTCGAGGAGATGAACCCGAGGCTCAACACCATTCTCGATACTTGGAAACCATATCTAAAGGATGGAGAAAGAGGCCCAGCATTGGTTCTTGACCTTTCTCCGCGCCTTTCCCTTGAGCGTCGTTCTGAAGTGGAGCAATTGGTCGATGAACGATGGCCAGGGTTGGACCGGACATGGCAATGGGCCAGTAGAGGTTCAGGGCGAATTGACCGTCTCAGTCTGTGGTTAGGTTCAGCAGCCGACCCTGACAATGGCCGCAGATTCATCCGCATTCCGCCAGATCAATTCTCATCACCTTTGGAATTGAAGAGTCCTGGACATTCCATCGATGAAATGGCTGCGGAGAAGAAATTCCCACGAAAGGGTGACCAATTGACAATTCTTGATTCAGCATTGGTTTCTTCAGGAATGGCGCCTATTTGGTTGGATGGAGTACTTCAGAATGAAGATAGAGCGGACTGGCAGGTCATTTCTGGCAGACGCCCGATCATCACTCATGCAGAACCACTTCGATTTGAACATGAACTGGATTCTCTTTTGATTCAATGTTCAGGGGCAGTGGTTTCATTGGTACGGGCGCCTTTGGATGAGGAGAATATTGAATTCATCGCAGAGAAGGCGATAGAGTGCGGATTCAAGAAAATAACCTTGAGGATGACCTTGCCTCCAGATGTCCACCCAACTCTACAAAGGAGCCTTGACAGAATATTGAGTCGTTCAAGTGGAAACAAGAGAGGATTCATTACGCGTACGGGTACTGATGAACATCTGTTACTCTGTATGGAAGAATGAGGGACTGCGCCACATTCCATTGAACCATCCCCCTCTCTCGCGTCGTGCCCTTCAAATAGAGGGGGGCGGTCGCAGCGACGCCCGGGAACACAGTTCCCACCCAATCCACGGATTAGGTGCCAAGAGGAAGGGAGGAAAAAAGATGGCAGAAGCTCAGGACAAAGAGGTAGGAGAAGATTTCTCTTACATCATCAGATTAGCAGATACAGACATAGATGGTCTGAAGAAGATACAGACAGCATTGACCAGCGTTCGCGGAATTGGAGTTCGTACCGCAGCGATGATTTGCGACATCGCTAAATTAGAACGCACAAGATTGGCAGGAGACCTCTCCGATGAGGAACAAGATGTTCTGCGAAGTGCCATCGAATCATATTCAATGACCGCACCAATTTGGATGCTCAACCGCCAAAGAGATCCTGAAACAGGGGAATATTTCCACCTCTTTGGACAGGATGCTAAATTGATGCAGGAAGACGACATCAGTCGCCTTCGAGCCATCAAGGCTTACCGCGGTGTCAGACACGCATCTGGAAACAAGGTACGTGGACAACGTGGTCGTTCCAACGGTCGAACTGGACTGACGCTCGGCGTCCATTTGAAGAAGTGAGGTGTTTAAGATGGGTCATCCAAAATTTTCTCGCCCGAAGTTCGATTCTCCAACTCATCCATGGAAGGCAGCCAGGATTGAGGAAGAACATGCAATTCAATCCAATCATGGTCTCAAGAACATGAAAGAGATATGGAAGGCTAAATCAGCTCTACGTCGCCATCGAAATCAAGCAATGAAATTGATTGGTCGAGTTGATATGACTGTTGACCACTGGCAACGTGAACAGCAAGATATGCTCAACGCCATGTACCGCAAGGGATTGATTGGTAATGATGCAACTCTCGACGATGTCCTTTCTTTGGATGTTGAGGACATTCTCAACCGCCGGCTACAGGCTCAAGTTTACTACAAGGGACTTGCAATGTCAATGAAGCAGGCTCGTCAGTTGGTGACCCATGGGCACATCTCTGTTGGAGATCAGAAAATAACTATCCCATCATACCCGGTTTCAAGAGAAGAGGAAGATGATATTCGATACAGTCTCGGCTCTGCTCTACACAATGATGCACACAGTATTCGTCAAACCATCGAAGGAATTCGAGAAAGCGCTGAATATGGAGAGGATGAAGAAATCTCAAAACCTGAAGTAGAGAAAGGCGATGCTGAGGTTATTGCAGAGGCGGCAGCCGCCGCTCCTTCTGCAGAAGACACCATGCCGGCAGAGGAAAAGCCAGATTCTGGAGGTGAGGCCTGATGTCTCGTAAAGCAATCGTCAACATTTATTCTTCTTACAACAATGTCTTGATGACTGCAACTGACCTTACTGGTGCTGAAACCATTGCCAAGTGCAGTGGTGGCCAGGTAGTCAAGTCATCCAAGGATAGCGGAGGTCAATTCGCTGCAACACGTGCTGCAGAAAGATTGTCTGATATGTTGAAAGAGAAAGAATTCACTCAGGTCATCGTCAAGTATCGCGGTCCAGGTGGAAACAAGTCTAACAATACTGGGCCTGGAGCCCAAGCAGCCATCAGAGCGATGACTCGTGCCGGAATGACAATCACTAGAATTGAGGACGTCACTCCTATAGCACATGATGGAACGAAGAAGAAAGGCGGCCGTAGAGGACGGCGTGTTTGAGGAGGAATTGAAATGAAAGCGAAAATAATCGATGGATGGCCACAAGGTCGCCACATCAAGATTCATATCACGGATACAGATGCTGCACAAGTGAATGCAATCCGTAGGACCATTCTTTCAGATGTTCCAAAGATGGCAATCAGCAAAGTGCGTTTCGAGTTGGGACAGATACAGGACCAGAAGGGAGAATATTTCGAATCGGTGAACGCATTGCCGGATGAGGTCATTGCTCACAGATTGGCAATGATTCCAATCCCTACTTATCTTGATGAATTCGTATTCCCTGATGAGGACCCAGCAAACCAAGGTCTTCCAGAGGATCAATGGGGTAGTCCAGCAAGTCAGATTATCTACCATTGTTCTGTTCGAGGTCCAAGTCTAGAGAACAAGGGTGAGAACAAGACAGTATTTGCATCCGATCTCAATGTCTTGGGTGAAACCAAACTGCAGATTTCTGAAGAACATCATCAGATTCCATTGACGACGCTCATGCATGGGCAATATCTAGAATTCTATGCTTATGCAACACTTGGACGTGGTAGAGAGCATGCAAAGTTTGCTCCTGCTTCTGCTATTGCTTTCCATCAGCGAGAAATTGCAGTTCTCAATAACAAGACGAGAGCGAAGGTACTGTACGACCTTGATCTTGGCGTCAGCGCTTCGGATTTCAACAAGGATGGAGTTGCAGATGATTTTGACAGAGTCGAGGCAATTCGCAAGGCTTTGGCTCAAGTGGGTCAAGGTACAGGACGGGATGGTGATTTCAATGACGCAAAAGGTGTTCCTGCCATCACCATTGAGAAGGTTGAAGGAGAATACATCTTCACTTTCGAATCAGATGGTTCATACTCACCTGCTGAAATCTTTAACCAAGCATGTAATGTTCTATCGGAAAGGTTCAACGGCATTGGCGAAGAATTGGGCTTAGTTCTTGCTTGAATACGGCGACAGTGCCTTGAGGACCACCTCTTTCGGTGGTTGTGGAGATATCATGCAATCTACTGCACGATGTGGTGGCCATGTCACTTTGTTGTTCAGTATCCATTCGGAATTTGATGATCCGATGCAACAAGGTAGTCGTGGAGCCGGCTTCTGTGTTGAGGCCGGAGTGGAATGCACCATTCAGATGATTCCACTGGCCGAAGGTGAAGAATTCAATATCAGTATTGCAATTCAATCTGCAGATGGCCTACTCGATGACGAAGAAGCAGCCTTGCTGTATGTTGATGTGTTCGAGGAATTCATACAACGAGAATTGATTGATGAGACCCATTGTTACCATGTGGATTTGAATCTAGAATTACCTTTGAGTCAGGGATTTGGTATGTCTGCAGCAGGGGCTTTATCTTGTGCTCAAGCTATTTGCTCCTTGTTGGAACTTGAAACCGATCCATCTCAAATCGCACATCTTGTTGAGCGTCAGAATTCTTCAGGTCTTGGCGACGTACTTGCAGCAACCGTAGGAGGAATAGAACTCAGAACAAATCCAGGGGCGCCGCCGGCGCCAGGAAAAGCAACATCATTCTCAAGCGATGTCGAAGTCATACTGTGCTGGGATTCAGATTTCCAGAAGCATACCAGCACTTACATCGATAATCCACAATGGAAGGTTACAATCAGCGAAGCAGGAGAGGATTCAGTCACTAGATTGTCAAAGGGGGAATGGGACATATCGAGATGGCAGCAATTACTCGATGAGGCAGAAAGATTTGCAGAAGTGTCTGGATTGATGAAGGAATTAGGCCGCAGCACTCTTTTGGAACGTGTCAAGAAGCGAGTCCCAGCCGGCCACAGAGTTCTACCCTGCATGCTAGGAACTTCAGTATGTGTGCTTCCAGAAGATCTTTCATCTCCAATAGATGATATTGACGGCGCTTTACTCGAAGCAGGGATAGAATGCCTGCGCACCAGAATCAATTGAGACCTGAAAGGTCGAGAGGCATGGAATCGAGAAGTATGGTTCCTGGAATGTGTAGGTTGTCGCAGTATCCATGTCTGAACACGATGGCCCCTTGCCCCCATTCCTCAATATATCTCCCCATCTGTTTGGTTGTTTTCTTTCTCTGAAAAGAAACATCTGCGCCGTAGAAATGTTTTGCATCAATCCATGCAACAGGCTCCCCATTTATTCTAACATCATCCAATATCAATAGGTCAGGAGTCCTCACAGGACGTCCGTGTTCTGCCATTTGTTCTGCAGCCATTTCTGGTTGGCGACGTATTCGTACGCCTTTTTGTTCAAAGAACCTGCACAGGATGTCTTCAAAGGTTTCAGCACGTTCTTGAGTTTCACTTTGATCAACATTTGAAACGCGGTCAGCCAATTCCGCCTCCTTGAATTGTGCCAAGTCTCTTTTATTCAAACGCCCTTCAGGATTTCTCAGGTTGTCTTTGATTTTACTTTTTGACCAACCGCGAGCCTTGAGTATCGCCCGAAAAAGGTTCATCGGCGGGAAATCAAATTTCTTCGATAATTCCACAACATCCTTTCCGTTTTCATACAACTTACCCATCTCTTTAGCCATTTTTTGCAATTTGCCGAATCCATACACACTTTTCTGCTGCAGTATCGCAGAGCGCAGACTCAAAGCCTGGTCAAGACTGATGTTCATTTCTGAACACTGCTCCTGAATATCATCGACTCTGTAATCTGGCAACCAGCCCCATTCTCCTCTCCTTACCACTATGTCAATCGCTTTTGTTTCGGTTTCCAATGTTACAGGATTAGAAGGCCAATCGATATTGATGGTGTTTGGCTCAACCCCGCCTTTGGGAAAGGCCATAGGTAGAGGAGAAGTACTGAATCTCTTTTCAGCCCGTTCTATTGCTTCTTCCTCTATTTCTCGCCAGCGCTTTTTGCTTTCTGAAATGGGCGGCCCCCCATGTCTACGCTTTTTCTTCTTGGGCTTGCCTCTGCGCCCATCCCCGCCATTGCCCATCAGCGTGTCGGATGATTGGCCGTCCATGAACCCGCCGCTCCACCATTCTGTTCAGCGAGCGAAATATACAATATTTTCATCGAAAACAATGATTTTTCATCAATAGACACCAACCCATTGGTTTCAAGGAGGAAAGGAGAATCGGACAAACATGACTTACAGACCGGCCATATTGATTTGCACCATGTTGATTGCAAGTATAGCCTTCTCAATCGGTGCAGAAAAAGACATCGAGGCCAATGTTGAATCTGACATTCTTCATACACAGGATATGGTATTGACGGATGCTCGAGAAGCTGCTGGGTGGTCATTGTCAGCAGGTGGTTTTGAGGATGAGAATCTTCGTGGTTATGATGTTGCACCAGATGGATCTTTGTTTATTGTGGGTACATTCACCAGTTCGATGATGTATGGAGATTCAGGAATGCAGGCAGTAGGAATGCAATATGATGAAGATTTCTTCATTGGCAAGATATCTTCATCCGGTGATTGGGAATGGATGGTCTCCGGAGGTTCTGAAGGTGGGGATAATGCAAACGACATTAGTGTCGACCCAAGAGACGGCTCTGCATATGTAACAGGGGCATATTGTCTTGGTACAGCCGGCAATTCATGCAGTATGCAATTAGGCTCTCTCGCAGAATTAGGAAAGAATTCAGATGAGGATGAAGGCAACGGTTGGATTGGAAGAATCAGTAGTGACGGCAATTGGCAATGGGCCAAGCGTTTTGGAACAAATATGGACGATCAGGGGTTATCGGTAGTGAATGATGGTAATGGAACAATCTACCATAGCGGTTTGTTTCTCAATATGATTACTATCGGTTCAGATACATTACCAGGTACAGATGCGTATTCGATATTCATGGCGAAGATGGATGATTCAGGTGCTTGGGAATGGGCTAAAGCAGGCGTTGGCCCTGTAGGCATCGAGCCTTTTGGTGGTGCTTGTATAGATTCTCAAGGACAACCATGGTTTGCGGGCACTTTCACAGATAATGCAATGTTCGATGAAACAATACTGATCTCGATGGGAGCTGCTGATGCATACCTAGTCAGGCTGAATACGACTGGAGAATTCGATATTCTGCTTTCGGCAGGAGGAGTTGGAGATGATTGGGGATATGGATGCGCTGTTGATGAATCCGATGGAGCGATCATTGTCGGTAATTTTGAAGGAAATATGTCCGCAGGAGATATGAATGTCTCAAGCAATGGATGGCTGGATGCCTTCATCGCATCTGCTGATTCTGAAGGAGTATGGCAGTCGATTTCATCGTTCGGAGGTAGTGGGTATGAAATTGCTCGTTCAGTATCTATCACTCCTAATGGCGAAAGAATAGTTGTAGGAAGTATGTCTGGAACGGTGAATGTTGGTGAACATACGCTTACCTCTAACGGTAACAGTGATGCAATGGTCATCTCAATGAATGCCAATGATTCAGTCAACTGGGCACTCAATGTAGGTGGGACTGGTGAAGAAGTAGCAAATGGAGTAATGATAGGCGGCGGCTCACCAATCATCGTTGGAAATTTCCAAAACACAGTCGATTTCAAAGGAAACAGTAACACCAGTGAAGGAATGAATGACTTCTTCATCTGGCAATATGCAAAGGATTTCGATGGAGATGGAATTGTAGATGGTTCAGATAACTGTCCAGAGACCGCTAATCCAAGCCAGACCGATCACGACCTCGATGGAGAGGGAGATGCTTGTGAGGACGATACGGATGGAGATGGACTGATCGATGATCTAGATGATTGTGCAATCGGTTCAATCGGTTGGACCTCTAACAACGAGACTGATTATGACAGTGATGGATGCCATGATTATTCTGAGGACCTAGATGACGATCAGGACGGGATTCCAGATGAGAATGACTCATGTTCCAAAGGACCTCTAGGATGGATATCAACGCTTGAAGAAGATATTGACTCCGATGGTTGTGCTGATATTGATACGGACGGCGATGGCTTGGTTGACCAGTCAGATAATTGCCCTCAAGTCATTAATGCAGATCAGCTTGATGATGATGGCGATGGTATTGGCGATGCTTGTGATGGTGACGCAGATGGTGATGGGATTACTACCGAGTTTGATGATTGTCCAACCGGAGAGACAAATTGGGATGCCAGTGAAGAAAATGACAATGATGGCGATGGTTGCAAAGATTCCACTGAAGACACAGATGATGATGGAGACGGAGTTGCCGATTTCTTGGATGATTGTCCTACTGGGGAGATAGGTTGGAGTTCAGCAGACCCCGGCGAGGATCATGACAATGATGGTTGCCGAGATAGTATGGAGGATTCGGATGATGATGGAGACGGATTCTTGGATTCAAATGATGCTTGTCCAACTGGGGCGATAGGACATTCACCACTAGGCCAGGATATCGATAATGATGGTTGCAATGATATTTCAGAGGATGATGACCTCGACAATGATGGTGTTGTTAATTCTGCAGACAACTGTCCACTAACACCAACAGGAGTAGATACCGATGTTTCTGGATGCAGTGATTCTCAAAGGGATAGCGACGGTGATGGAGTATTGGATACTGTTGACCAATGTCCAGACACTCCCTCAGGCACCTCGGTTACTGCTGCTACAGGTTGCGCTACATCTCCAGGCACAGGAGGCGGCAATAGTGGAGGAACCATAGTGGATGAGAAGAGCAGTGGTGGCGGACTATTGGACATCGATCCAGTTCTATTGTATGGTGGAGGCGCGGTTGCATTGCTGGCAGTCATTGCAATCATCGTGACCATGATCGGAAACAAACCACCACCACGAAGGGATGCGGATGATGAATTTGGAATGCATCTTGATTCATCTATGGATGTCCATATCCAGACTTCTTTGGGAGAAACTGCATCCCAACAAGATTCCAGCATTGGAGGATTCACCGATGAACAGTTGATGTCTGCAGGATGGACTCCTGAACAGATTGCCGCACATCGTCAACGTTGAATTCAATCAGTGAGTTTGGCTTCGCGTTGAGATTTTGCATCTCCGACATCTCGAAGTAGACGCTCTCGTAATGCTTCGTGTAGCCACATTCCATCTGCTAACTCAATCAACAACCCCTTGGCCAGTAACCCTTCTGGCGGAGGTCCGTCCCAGCCACTTGCACTTGCTAATTTCTCCCATTTTATGGGGCGTTCAGAGACAGCAAGTTGAGCCAACAATTCTCTTTCACCTTCAGGTAAAGCGTCTAGTATTTCTTCGTCTAGGAACCGTAACCAATCCCCGTGTGTCGCAGAACCGTATAACTCCAACAATTCCATCGCTAAGGGATGCCCTCCAGTCAAGCGGTGAATCTCGTCTGCTTCAGGAGGTTCGCCGACATCGAATGTTCCCAACCATTCTTTCAATGCTTCAACGGAGAGACCTTTGAGCGATACCTCCCTAACCTTGTCTCGAGTATGTACATCTCTACGGTCATAGAACTGTGGTCTGTTCCTACTGATCAACAGTAACTGCAGTGGTGATTGAATTGCAACTTGCAATAGCGCTCCAAGCAAGTCATTAGAATTCTCACTGATGTGGTGCACATCATCTAGAATAACCAGCCAGGTTGGAGGGGGTTTTCCAGCATCATCTGGGTCCAGAAATCGTTCTCGAATAGCCGCAGAATCTGTCAGATAGGCGAGCAGTCTACGTCGCCAAGCATCGACATCCAATGGAGCACCCGGGGAAAGGGGGAGTGTGTCCATCAGTTGGTATGGGTCGTGCACATCATCGATTCCCACCCTATGTAACAAACTGACAGCAACACCATGGTCGCGGTCCCATGGCTGACATGGATACCAGCAGATTGAAAGATTTTCATCATTATCCATTCTATCTTTTAACCAATGTGCGACCACGGTTGATTTTCCGATTCCAGCAACTCCTTGTATCACCATACATGGATGCATTTCTTCTCTCCAAACCTCAAGGTCAGCCAGTACATCTGCGCGCCCGTGCACTGGCCTTGTTTCTGGAGCAATCGTGTGATATGTTGCATGAGCTCCAGCGAGTAGAGTCAATCTGCCAGGAGGGGGTCTGTTTTCACCATCTTTTTTCCTTATTGGACCGAATCTGATATCTCCATAGGTCAGTACGCCTTCATGTAAAGCATGCATCAAAACTTGTAGCAATGAAAGGTCGGCCTCAAGCCTCTCTGCAGCCTCATCGGCTCGGATCTCAAGCAATCCTCCACTCTTGTCTCTGATCAATATCGTGGAAGATGCCAATTCCTGTTTCGTGTTATTAGCCTCAATTTTTCCAGGCTCAGTCAATTGCCAAGCCTTCTGTCTGCGTTCATCACCTTTGACCATTCGCGAATGTTCTTGGACAAGTTTCTCTTTCAGTAACCCTCTCATCGCTCTTGAGACATTTGGAGGATGTAGGGCACATGCTTCAGCGATTCCAGGGCGCGTCACTGCAGTCGAAACCAAGAACTGGTCCGCCTGCTCTAGATTTTCCAATAGATGCAGAAGAATCCGGTCGCTTACTGCGACCGATACCTTGGGCAGTTCTTTGGCCACACCCTCCCCTTTGAGTGTCACGATTCAAGGGTTCCCCTGATGGATTCACCCCCTTCGGGGGGTGTTTTCATGCACATTGGGACCATAAGCCCTTTTTACAGACCCCAATCGCGAAACTGTGTCAGTATCGCAACCGCCTTTTCAGAGAGGGCGCACCTTCACTGCTTTCATGGTAGTATTACTGTTCTTATTCACACCATTCAGCATCCTTGGAGCAAGTGCTGCGGATACTGATGGAGATGGAGTAGAAGACCATCTGGATGATTGCCCCTTGGCTTCAGGTAATTCAACAGTAGACCGAGATGGTTGCCCAGACAGAGATGGTGATGGAACCAGTGATTACAATGATCGATGGAGCCTTCCAAACACCACTTTCCTCGAAGATTCTGTTTTGACTTCAAGCAATGACTATACTGCTGCGGACCATAGTCCAGATGGCAACTTCTTGCTGACTGGAGATGAAAATGGTTGGGTCAGAATGTGGAATGTAACTGGCAAGAACAACGTATTATCAGTTCAGATGACTTATGATGGGCAAGGTAGAGAAATTTCAGATGTAAAGTGGTCTCCTGATGGTTCAATGATTGCTGCAGCTATTGATTATGGAGACATCTTGGGAATCTGGCATGCAGAAAATGTCTCTGAAGTGAATCAAATCGATGTGGATGTTGGTAGCAATGATAACCCATACAATATTGCTTGGAGTCCAGATAGTTCCATGATCGCTGTTGCGATTGGGCGTTCAGGCAACGGTGGGACCAATGGGCAGGTCAAGATCATCAATGTTTCATCAGGTTCTCAAATGCAGACTTTGAATCCAAATGGCGAGGACCGATTTTACGGTGTGGATTGGTCACCTGATGGCAGCAGAATTGCCATCGGCGGTAATGATGATATGTGGATATATGATTCAGTGAATTGGCAAATCAATCGCAGTATGACAGGGACTGCAGCAAGCAATATCATGGATATCGCATGGGCTCCTGATGGGAACCACTTTGCAACATGTGAATCCTGGGCATCTTCTAATGCTAAAGGGAAAATGTGGAATGCGCATACTGGTGTGAAGATATGGGAGAAAACCTTCTCCAGCGGCTGCGAGGATGTGGATATTTCATCCGATGGTCGTCTAGTGGCATTTTCCACGACCTATTACTCAACTGATGGCAATTCAGTCAAGATATTCGATACCATCGGTGGAGGTCTGAAAGATGTAATTTCAGGCCCGCGCCCAGGTGGCTGTTCTGGAGGATGGCAAAACAACAATTGTGGTAATGCACAGGGAGTCTCTTGGCACCCAGATGGACAGAATCTCGTCTCAGTGCATAGTAGAAATGATCAAGGAATCTACTATTGGTTTGCAGATCTTGATCCGGATAACGATGGTTACAACAGTAGTGACCAAGGAGATGGAGAGGTTGATGCATTCCCTGATGATGGCACGCAGTGGAATGATACTGATGGAGATGGATTCGGCGACAATCCAGCACCAGCAAATCAACCCGATGCGTGTTTGACTGTTGCAGGAAGTTCCATTCATGATAGATTCGGCTGCCCCGATCTAGATGGAGATGGCTACAGCGACCCAGATTCTAGTTGGACCACGAGTGATGGAGCAGACGTTTTCGTGCCCGACCCTGAGCAATGGGCCGATGCTGATGGCGATGGTTATGGAGATAATTACCTCTATGATGAGGAAGAGGGAACAGAACTCCACATCAATCAACGAGGCGATGCATTCATCGACAACGCATTACAATGGAATGATACCGATGGCGATGGCTGGGGAGATAATTTCGCCAATGCTTCATGGATAGCGATACGTCCTGCAGAATGGCCCGGACAATTGATACCGGATGTTACCCAAGTCGATACGTTCCCACTCGATAGATACCAATGGTTGGATAGTGACGGAGATTGGGTGGGCGACCAGCCAAATTCCCCGCGCAGTGACGCCTGTCCAAATGCATGGGGAGATTCATGGGAGGATAGACTAGGATGTCCAGACAGTGATGGAGATGCCTGGTCTGACCCAGACAATGATTGGGAAGCACATCCTGATGGAGATGCTGATGCTTTCCCCAATGATCCAACACAGTGGAGAGATACTGACGGTGATGGTTTTGGAGACAATGCGAGCGGAAACCTTCCCGATGACTGTCCCGGTGAAGCAGGTAACTCCTGGCAGGACCGACAGGGTTGTCCCGACATGGATGGAGATGGGTGGTCCAATGGTGGAGATGCCATGCCAGCAGATTCAACTCAATGGCAAGACAGAGATGGAGACGGCTATGGAGACAACAGCACTGGAAACAATCCTGACGCCTTCCCTGATGATTCATTACAATGGAAGGATACTGATGGAGACGGCTATGGAGACAATCCAATCGGCTTGAGCGGAGATTGGTTCCCAACAGATCCAACCCAATGGCACGATTTCGATGGTGATGATTGGGGAGACAATCCAGATGGAAACAGAGGAGATGCTTGCCCAGAAGAGGCAGGACCGGCACCGAAATCATCGTCCGATGAAGGAGACCCTCTGACCCGCGGCTGTCCTGACAGAGACAAGGATGGCCACCCAGACCCGGTCGACGCTTTCCCCGATGACCCATTCCAGTGGTTGGATAGCGATGGTGATGGCTGGGGAGACAACCAAGGGATCAGCAATGGAGATGATTGCCTCGATGTCTATGGTACCAGCAGTGAGGCAAAC
>CAXRJY010000067.1:0-3529 GCA_964230915.1 Candidatus Poseidoniaceae archaeon
CCAGCGCCTTTGACCAAGCTTGGCAACCCCCGCAAGGGTGTGTCCCGCCGACCAGCCTCCTACTTATCAAGAAAACGAACCCTGTGTTGTGCGTGGACGAAGCGGCACTGGCGAGAAAACGTATGCTCGACGAGCAACTTCGCTCTCGAGACATCGAGGATGAACGAGTGCTTGAAGCCATGCAGTCGGTTCCACGTCACGTCTTTGTTCCAGAAGGAATTCGCGCTTCGGCACACATGGATAACCCTCTGCCTATCGGCCATGACCAGACGATTTCACAACCGTATATCGTTGCCCTGATGACTCAATTACTTGCCAAGAAAGTCCCGGTAGGTGGTCGAATTCTTGAGATTGGTTCGGGGTCCGGATATCAGACCGCCATCCTTGTTTCCATGGGATTTGAGGTTCACTGTATCGAGGTGGTTCCTGAATTGGTTGAACCCTCAAGAAAGGTTCTCTCAAGCATCGGACTAAAGCCTGAATCGATGAATGTTGGAGATGGACATCTGGGCATGCCTGACAAGGCCCCCTACGATGGAATCCTTGCTGCTGCCTGTGCTCGTAAATTGCCTAAGGAGTGGAGAAAACAACTCAAGGATGGCGGAGTGATCGTGGCTCCAGTCAAGCGTTCTTCAGGCCAATACTTGTTTCGATGGACCAAGCAAGGCAGGGCTCTCAAGCGTGAGAACATCATTCCTGTGAGATTCGTGCCTCTCATCAAGTCATGAAACGATAACGTGCTCACCAAGGAAGTGCCTTTCCATCGTACTGAACGAACCTTCCCGACATCTCCAATGTCTGTTCTTCAACCCGTTGAATCATTCCTGAGATACTATCCAGAGGAGTCACCGTTGCATTGGGTCCGCCCATATCGGTCTGCACCCAGCCAGGGTGTAGGATGACCACGCTGATGTTGGCATCTCTCAATTCATTCTTCATTGCTGCACTGAACATGTTCAATGCCGATTTAGAGGCTCTATACGCATAGGATCTACCACTAATGCAATCCTCTACCGAACCCATCAGACTACTTACCATGGCGATGGTCGACATTCCACCTCCTCCAAGCCTCGAGAGTAGAGCCTGAGTAACGCGTACTGGGCCAACTGAATTGATGTCTAGGACTTCCAATGCATGTTCATGGTCAATTTCTGCAATAGATTGCCAGCGCCCATCAGCCACACCGGCATTGTTGACTAGAAGGTCCACTCTCTCAGGCAGCGTTGCAGCGAATGTTTCGACTGATTCATTCGAAGTTACATCCAGTTGATGGAGTTCAGCGCCTATCCCAGATAATCCGCCTTCATCTGTACGGTATCCAGCATGGACATTCCAGCCTTTGTCGAGAAGTTGTTTCACCCATTCTAGTCCTATTCCGCGATTCGCACCGGTCACCACTGCTGTTGGCATGTGCGCTGGTCTAAGTGTTCACTCATAGGCTTGTGTATCGATGGTTTGGTGTTATGAGCGAGTATCAACAAGCGTGTAATATTGATACCGATGCATGTGTAAGTCCAAAGTTCGTCAGTGTTCCGATTGGCTCGTGCAGACCATCCTGCTGTCGGCTGTATTTGCGGGACTTGTGGCCATAGCAGTCACCGTTGCGATTGAACGATGGGGTGGAGTCATTGGGGGAATTCTAGGAACTCTGCCAACGACGATTATTCCCGCTGCAATCGGAATGTATCTTGCCGGTGGTCAGGATGCTCTGCTGACCAGTCTTTCGTTGGTACCATTCTGGATGGTTCTGAATTCATTGTTCGTAGGTTCATGGGTTCTTTACCCCCAACTCAGACAAGATGTCAGACTCCTTGAGATGGCTACAGTTTCTCTTGTAACTTGGGCATTCTTGGCAATTCTCTTGTCCTTCTGCCTTGATTTCGCTATCGAGCAATACTCACGATTATTGATTGGTCTCATCGGCATGTTCGTGCTGCTCGCTCTTGGGATATGGATGACTTGGACCCCTGCTGAAGCACCGAAGGGAAGCAGGTCGGTCAGTAGTGGCGTGCTCCTCTCAAGAGGAATTGGTGCTGCGATTGCTATCGGTGTTGCAGTCTATTTATCCGGTCTCGGGATGCCCCTCATCGCAGGTCTCGCCTCGGTATTTCCAGCAATATTTCTGACATCCATGGTAGGGCTTTGGATCTCTCAAGGTCCGGAGGTTCCGACAGGTGCTGCAGGTCCAATGATGTTGGGAGGCTCCTCGGTTGGTGCCTATGCGTTGGTTGCAACCTGGGCATTGCATGAACACGGAATCTGGTTTGGCAGTCTGATCAGTTGGACAGTTGCGGTATTGAGCACCTCACTGCCTGCCTTCCTATGGCTGAAGTACAGAACTTCCAATCAATAGATTTTCAGAAAGTGGGAATAGTTCATTATCGTCCCTCGAATGGGAAATATATGCCTAGTAAAGACCAGCACCAATATGCCTCTGATGCCAAAGAACGATCGATGAGGCGCGGGGCTCCACTTACTGATGCCCAAATTAAGGGACAAATAAGATTCCTGTTGGGAGCTGTAATTACATTAATCGTCGTAGTAGGATGTGCACTCATTTTCCTATAATCTACAAAGTGAAGTGGATCAACCTTACTCTTCTTCAGAATCGAAGGCTTGTTCGAGTTCTGTTGCTTTCTCTGCTGAGATATTCAGAGCACTGGCTGTAGCAGTCAAAACCCTTCGTTCGGCCTTGGTGATTACTCCATCTGCGCCTGCTGCAGAATAGGCTTGTAAGTATGCGATTTCAGAATCACTGAATGTTGAAGGTAGAATTTTATTGCTGAATCGATCTATAGTAGAAACGATTGGTTTACGAATAATCAAGATCCCAGCG
Organism: Candidatus Poseidoniaceae archaeon; assembly: GCA_964230915.1. GTDB lineage: Archaea > Thermoplasmatota > Poseidoniia > Poseidoniales > Poseidoniaceae > UBA226. Next base: position 2,837 of record CAXRJY010000067.1, read on the forward strand.
CCTAGCAAGACTCCCCCAATTGCCCCATACCCGAGGAAAGCTTCCATAAATTCACTTCCAACTAGGAATAATACTGCTCCTAAACCAGTGAAAATAGAGTTGCGAAATGTGCGTCTAAGCTTTGAATCAATGCCAAGCACAGTATCTTTCAGCGATGCATGAGCGAACATCATGCCCTCAAATGCAAAAGGTATCGGAATCATGAGTCCTGTAAGTATCCAAGCATACTTTGTCAAAATTACATTTAATTCTCTGGGATTTTCTAATTCATTGATGATGCTATCTCCGAGATTTGGAAGAGTTCCACCATTCAAAGCCGGGATAATGATGAAGAGAGTGATGAAGAATATCATTGAGCCAATGACCTTACCGAGGAATCCGATATACAGAGATCGAGAAGTCAGGCTATTGCTTGAATCAGAATTTTCTTCATTCTTGTATTGCTTCATTGAAGTTCTCATTACAATCAGTGCTATGATTGATATCAATGGGGAAAGGGCGACCATAAAGAAGCCGAATACTGGTGTCTTTTCGATTGCCCATTCGTCAATGACTGGACAATTTCCGACTGAATCAACCGCCTCCTGCATTGATGGTGTTAAGGTTGTTCCCCATTGTGAAACAACCTCAGGTTGTGCGCCCACTTCTAAACAGACGATCCATGCATAATGTTCGTACACCCAAAGATCTGTT
>CAXRJY010000068.1:0-10106 GCA_964230915.1 Candidatus Poseidoniaceae archaeon
CGGTTCTTGCAGTTCATGTGGACAAGGATTCATGGTGCAATTGCCTAGCGGAGTGAATGAAGTTCTCGTCGATTGCCCCAAGTGTGGCGTGGAGCAGCATTTCAGTCGCGGATATCGCTCTTTGAGGACCACTAATGACCCAATGATTGAAGATGGCCGCGTGAGTCATCACTACTGCATGGTGGATAGTGGAGTCCGTCTCATCGTTTCTGGCAAGCGCCCCCTGCGGGGGCGTCCGAGACTATTGGCAGTACTTCTGACCGCCCTTCTCCTACTGCCAATCGCGATTCCAATCGGTACCGCTGCTTCTACATTGCAGGTTGCCAGTGATGACTTCGGCGTCATTGAAGCACTAGAGGACGCTTTACAGGATAGAGAAGGCTCTGCCGATGCTCCCGATGTTGAGATGATGGCGATGGCCAATATCACCAGTATCGAATCCAAAGTCAGGACTGTAGACCAGAGCGATCCGCTCGATGAGATAGATTCTGGAAGGACCAAAGTCAGTCTGCGTAACACCACTGCTCCGATTCCGACACATCCTCGTCCATACCAGATGCTGTTGAATCCAGATACTCAGCCTGAGAACTTTCCAGACAATCTGATAGACACCTTGTTCGAATTACCAGATGATTTCTCAGACCCACTTGCTGTCGGCATCAATTCCTATGTTCTCTATCTGAATTACACTTCACGTTTTGGCGGTCCGCAATATGAGGCATGGGATTACGGTTCTTTCACTGGTGACCTGATTGCTTTTGGAGAGGACTTCCGTCCATTTGAGACTGCTATCGATATTGATGGAGATGGAGTAAATGATGTTGTAGTCAGCCTGTCATTGCTTGGCTTCCTGTTGGATGAAGAAGGAGAAACTTGGGGGATTGAAGGAACAGGCGTATTCCCATTCATTATTCCTGAATCCATCTGGCTCAAACCAACTTTCGTTTGGAATGTATACATGATCAACCCTGGTGATGACCTTTGGGACAGCATGGCAACAATGCAAGTATCTGTGATGAAGGGTTTTGCTTACAATCTGATTGATGATGGTGAGTCCTACGCCATGGTAATCGATTCCAGATTTACCCAGCCACCAGAAGATTTCGATCTCAAGGTGGGACTGGAGAGGGTTGAAATCTCAGTTGATGGGATTTTCAACAGCATTGCAGATTTGGTGACTTCTCTGTTCACAAATGGTCTAGATGGTGATGATTTCACAATCACAGAGGTTCTTGCTCCGTATTTGATAGAAATTGACAATCCCGATAACCCCGGTAACCCCAGACAAACAACCTGTCAAGGGGGTGTGATTCAGAACAACGAAGAATACTACAATTCGTCAATTCATCATCTTGCTCCCTCTCATGAACATAGATGTGCATTAGGCGTTGGAATCGGATACGTTCACTTCGACAGCAAAGGTTCGGATGGTGAAAGAGAGGTGCTAGAGGTAGCATATCTTGATGCTGCTGTACATCCCATTGCAAACATGAACAGACTGCCGGAAGAAGTGGATATCATCCTTAGAAATGACAATCTGGCCGCCAATTCACTTGATACCCTAGAGTACTATGGAGACAGGAACACGGATTTATTCCTACACTATTTTGAGGATCGTTCAAATTATTCTGAACCAGACTCAACTGAACCATATGGCAATACAACCGATGCTGAGGTTTGGTTGAGAGGCCTACCTTCTGGAAGTATGAGCAATGAGGAGATTGCGGCGATATTCACGATGATGGGAATGGCGCCCGGCTCAGATGATCTTCCTGGAAACGTACCTGATAGATTGACTTTCATCATTGGAATCAAGAATTTCTCACGTGATGAAACTGGAAATGGAAATCACCCAGACCTTCCAGTCAATCCAGGCAGCCCTCCAATCAGCATGGTTTGTATTGTTGGAGTTGGACCGGTTGAGAGTGTTGAGTTCATCGCATATATCCGAAGGTACGGAGATTACGATGATCGTAGTCGGACAGCGATAATGATTGAAGATCTACCTCCAGCCTTGATACTGCATGGAACTTTCCAACTTCCTGTTGGTGGTGGTCTCAGAGTATTGTATGACAATCCGAATCTTGATTTCATTTCACAATTCCTTGATGATACATTGCTGAACCTAGTGGAGATTGTACTCGATATAGGTGCTATCGTCAATGGTTTGCCAGCGGCAATCATCGCCAGTACTGGCCAAGGGGGTGGCACTGTGATGGCGGAAATGTACACTCGAGTTTCACCTGGAAGTGGCTCTTCGGCTAGACAGCCTCGGGCAATAGGGGAGCTTGGCCTGGAGATGGGTTCCAGTGACCATCCATACATTGCAGATTCAGATCATTTGTTGTTAGCGCTGGATAAAGAATTGAACCCGGTTCCCGGAAGGGATGGTGATGAGATTCCTTTGGTTGAGGTTGCTCTCAGTGTCCAGATATCTGGAGTATATCGAGTTAAACACGATTATGACCCATCTTCTGAGGTTCGAGTAGTCGAGATCAATGGGACCTCTACCGGCACATTGGATTTCGTCTACATGGAACACGATAGCGGTAGTCTGGATGGGCAGATGCAGGATGCGCATTTCTCTGACAGGCCTCAGAACATTCGAATGGAGCAAACCACAGAGCATGTGAAGTATGAGGCGGACAGCAATATCGGGACCATCACATATACTGCTTCAGAGGGAATGCAGAGAAATGCTCTGAGGCTTGAATCCCTGCCTTCGAGTTTTGAGATTCTGCTTGGAGATGAATTGGGATACAAGTCAATAGAACCTCTAGGTGCAATCCATCTTCAGATTACCAATGCAACCGCTCCAACCACAATGTCTGGAGACCACATTCATTTCTGGATGGACAAGGACATCAACGAAGCGACATTATCAGGACGATTATCCAATATCACACATATTTCGCGAGTTTCTCCAGAGGTAGAAGGCGCACCAGGAAAAGAGGGTAATGGACATGTGATATTGGAACGTAGTTCTTCATCCCAATTGGATATTCTGATGAGAGATGAGTCTTCGCATTCCGATCCATATCTTGGTTTCAATGCCAGTATCAGATTAGATCCACTTCCCGCATCGATAGGGTTTGATTATCCGAGTGAGGTAAGTAGCAGTGGATTGGAATTACCGACTCTGGGTGAACAGGAAGGGGTTGCTTCACTAGCATTCTTCATCGGGGACATGGTTGGTCTTGGTCAAACGGTTAGTGACCTCCTAGAGGCCTTGACAACCGACCTTGCAGGTGGTGGTGGAGAGGACAATGACGTACTGCTATCCTTGTCGTTGGATGCTGGTGAGGATTTCAGCATGGTTGCTGATATCGAGAAAGGAGACATGGTCTCAGAGCAACCAGATTGGTTACACGGAATAAGCATAGGTATTGCCAAGCATAGTCGCCTATCGTATAATTTCACCAACCTTCCATTGGAATTCGTATCAAGTCAGCGTCAAGCGATCTCTCAATATCTCGAGGATGGTATTGTTTCGATTGGAGAGCGGCAAGGATTCATCGACCGTTTTGCAATCATTTTGGGGACGGCTAATGCTACAAGGTTGGCGGATTCATTGGCTGATGGGGATATCATTGAGGAAGAATGGGAAAGAATGGATAGAGACAATTTGAATTCACTCGGTCTTGAGTTTGAAGAACGAAGGTCTTGGCATACTCGTATGTGGATACCTTCATTGCCACAAAAAATCAATGAGTTACGATTCAATTATTCAAGACAATCCGAAATTCCTACTTGGGAGATGCTACTTGATGTGGAGGATTGGAAACCAGCAAGAAGCGGTTTGATGATCAAGGCTTTCGGACTCAATGGCTTTGATATTGAGATAGAACTTGAAGGACTTGATACCAGTAAACCACAGAATGCCGAAGTCAAGGTCTTGATAGGCACAGATGATAGTAATGCAGTTCCGCGTACCAATGTGGAAATGCAGTTCACTTTGGGCAATAATCTTGATTTTGCTCGTGCTTTGATGCTCAATAATAGAATCAAACAACGTGTTGAGGTATTTGTCAAGGATGTTCCATCTCAAGCATCATTGGTTGGAACCATAGGTGACATACTGCTGATAGATTTTGAAGTGCCCGAAAACCTTCGCAAAGGAACGCGTTCTGCAGAGGCAGCGATGTTACAGATGATGACTTGGAAAGAGGACCGTTGGTGGCCTGCAACAGTCTTCATGCGAGACTTGCCGGGAGAGATGCACTTGGCAATGATGCCACACGAAGTCTTCGATATCACGGCTCCAAGTGAATTTCAGGGGACGATGACATTGGATTACACCAGTAATACGGATACGATGGATCTCTATCTTCAGACTTCAGGTCGTGCGGTGGAACAGCGTGCAGATACTCTGATGTTGGCAGAGAATCTAGCAAAACGAACAGTCATCACACCGACTGAAGACTGGGGAATCAAAGTCTCTTCATCAGGTAATGGAATTGGCAAGGTCTACATGAGGCAGACCGACCTACCATCGCAACCAGGAGTCTGGGTCGAACAGTTGGAGGTGGCGGGAGAGAACCTCCAAAGTGCAACCATCCACGTGCATTACATTGGTCCAATGCCGGTCGTAGTCATCGATGATATCACTGGTGGAAGAATAGTTGCCACAGCCAATGCAAATGTTGACTTCCTTGGAACAGAATGGAATGCGAAAGGTGTTCTTCTAGACGCTCAGATTACGGGCATCTTCCCAACCGCTTCTACTTTCGGAATCAATGGAGTAGTCAGCGATCTTTCAATGCTCAATGCGGTCACTGGAGGTTCAGCGAGTACCACGCATATCATCATCGCTGATCCATTCACTTCAGTTGTGATGACTTTGATAGCAACTTTTCTATGAGGTATTGAAATGAGTGATAAAAGAGCCATGGAACTCTGGGATGATGAGGATGGTTTCGTCATCACTTCTGATGGCCAGGTGATTACAGATGTTGATGAAATCATGGAGATTGAGAAAGAATACGAAATCACCGAAGATGAATATCATGCATCACAACTTGCTGCAGAAAGGTTGTTGAAACTGGGTAAGGCAATAACTCCTGCCAGAGTTTTTGCTGCCTCAGCGATAATTATTCTCCTTCTCAGCTCGATATTTGCCACTTGGTATTGGGTCATCCCCAGAGATTCTGTTGATATCGAATCCAAGTATTTCCAAAGAGGTGGAGGGCACGTGGTCTTGGTTGAAGTGAATAATCTTGGAACACGTGCCATTCGTGATATTACGGTGACAGTGATTTTTGAGGATTCTGAAGGATTTACATTGGCTGAAACATCTTGGCATAAAGGTGAGATGCCTGCCCATAGCAGTTATTCAGGAGATGACCTTGAATTATTGGTACGTGGATACACTGTGTGGGCTGAATACAATATTGTTCTGAGTGTTTCATGGCAGGATAATTCGGGAAGGCAACATAGCGAAATCTTCACCCACACCGTTGGTGAGTGGACATCTGAGAAATTCACCGATGAAGCAGGCAGAAATTGGATACTGTTCTGAATCATTCACTTGCCCGCCGCCTACGGCGGCGTAACGAATAGGGAATGGGTTCAAGTTCGTCCGTTATCCCGACAGAGTTTGGTGACACCATTGCGACTTGCCCGTCCTGCGCTTCTTGCTTCGGTCATGTTGTTAGCCAGTTTATCTCCAATTTTGATTTATTCAGAGCAGAAAGAAGAGGCCATTGATGACCAATCCAATGAATCAGAATTTGAGAAATATCGCTTCTCAATCGATGAAAATCGGATTTTTGACCTCCGCCCGAGCGATGTGTACCACCTTGATGAGCAGATTGAGGAACGGGACGAGATAGCCGATTCCAGGCTTGGAATCTACGATGAATACGGCCTATCCTTATCGGTCTCATTACCTGAATGGTCAGCAGTGCCACGTTCTGATGTCATGATGGCAATAATCGATTCTGATTTCGCACTCGAGGTATCCAGAACCACTTTGGCAGATATTCAAGGCTTGGTGGTGAGGGAATACATTTCTCCTAGCGGTTTCATTGTCCAAGGCCCGAGCAAGGCGTTGAGTCTGGCTGCAGAGTCGCCCTCCGTTCTCGCTCTCCATAAGGTTCCAATCGCCATGATGGTCGAGGATAGCATCCTCTTCAATTCCTCATTCGAACAGATTGAGGTGCGCATTGAATCATGGAGGCATGATGCAGCGGAACGAATTGATTCTGACTTCACATTATCAGACAGCGATGGTAATCGATTGTCTGGAGATATCGAGATAGCAGCAAGAAGCGGTCTAGAAGAGGCATGGCTGCATGCTGAGGGGAGATGGCAAGGACTCATGGACAGAACTTCGCTCCCAACAATGGCAGCGGATTCTGCGGTTGGTTGGATTAGGGAGCCACCAATATTCGGCATTTACAATGACCAATCTCGTTCTCATATGAAGAGCAGCACTATGTCGACTTATTTCACAACAGATTTGGATGGTTCGGGAGAGATAGTGGGTGTTGCAGATACTGGAATTGATCATGACCACGGCGACTTTGGAAGCCGAATCGTGCAGAAGGTGGACATGGTTGGTGATGGTTCAACTGCAGATACAGATAGTGGACATGGCACTCATGTCGCTTGTACTATTCTTGGAGATGGCACTAGAGGTGGATATTCGGGAGTAGTTCCAGAGGCGGAATTGTACTTTCAAGCAATGGAGCATGACCCTTCAGGGAACATGTATTCTGCAAGTATCAACACTCTGATGAATTCCGCTTACAACAATGGTGCAAGAACTCATTCAAACTCATGGGGTTCACAATCTTCGAATGACTTCGGGAGATACACAACAGATTCTGAAGATGTTGATGACCGTGCTAATTACTACGATAGATACTATCACGGTAGAGAAGGATTGACTATTCTCTATGCCAATGGGAATGATGGCCCACAATCTGGAACAGTAGGTGCTCCTGCAACCGCAAAGAATGCGATTTCAGTAGGAATGCACCAAGCACGATACAGCGGCGCTCCTGATACCATCATGGGGGGTTCCAGCAGAGGGCCTACAGATGATGGAAGAATCAAGCCAGATATTCTTGCTCCAGGCGGATATGTTCGCTCTTGTAGAGCACAAGAAGCACAAGATGTATCTGGTAACACTTGGGAGAATCAGTGGTATTTGGAATACACTGGAACCTCAATGGCCACACCAAATGCAGCAGGAGCAGCGGCAATGGTGAGGGAATATCTGACTGAGATATCCCAGAGACAGGAACCTCAAGGAGCATTGATCAAGGCATTGTTGGTTCTTGGCGCTGAAGATATGGGGACGCGTGATATTCCAAATAATGATGAAGGCTGGGGCCGAGTCAATCTTCGTAACACTCTAGCACCGAACGCTGGGCGAGGAATTTGGGTGGATGACCGTAGCGTAGTTTCCAATACAGGCTCAGTCAAGTCGTATACTTTCGATGTCACTTCAGCCAACGTCGCTTTCAAAACCAGTTTAGCGTGGTCTGATGAACGAGGTTCACGTTTCAACAATGGTGCACAGTTGGTGAATGACCTCAATCTGGAGGTTGAAGCACCCGATGGCACAATCTACAGAGGAAATGATTTCTTCAATGGACGAAGTACTACTGGCGGTGGTTGGGATGACCTCAACAACGTCGAGGTTGTTCTAGTAGACCAAGCCGCTTCAGGAATCTGGACAGTCAGAGTGCGAGATGGTAGCCATGGTGGTTCCACATCACAACCGTATGCCCTGGCAGTTTCAGGTGTTGGAGTCAATGACCTTCGTCCAGATGCTTCTCCGGTTCCAGGCTCGATATACAGCGATATTGCAATCCCTCAAATCGGAGACGAGGTGACAATTTACGCAGGGGTGCAGAATTTTGGCAATGTCAAGGTCGATGACCTTCAAGTTTCAGCATTTGCAGACGCCTCTCTTCTCGACACCTATACTGTGGACTTGGGCCCCGGTGAGAGTCGCACCCTGTCATGGCAATGGATTCCAGATCAAGATGGTGAGCGGACGATTGTCATAGAAGTTGATCCGAATGATGCAATCGAGGAAATTGAGGAGAACAATAACCAGTTGACCGCCATCATCGAGGTCACCGCACCCGGTGTCAAAGTAACATCAACAGAGCCAACTGTAACGGTTGCTGAACCGGAGGCGAGTATTGCATCATGGCAGGTTGAATTGACCAATACCGCTTTGCTTTCAACAAATGCCAGCCTCGACCATGATTTTGTATACCGGCAATCTGATGGAATGCAGTTCAGTGATTGGTTCATTGGAACCAGTGGTGCTAATTTTTCTCTCGAGGGAAAAGCTTCTGCAATCATCAATATCACCTTGGTGCATCCATCTCCACCTGAGCCAGGGACATACATTCTACCATTGACTGGAATCGATATCGACAATGAGTTATCTTATCCATTCAATCTTTATCTTGAGGTGTCCGAAATACCAGACCTCCGTTTTTCGATGACGTCTTCCAGCGTACTGGTTTCTCCAGAGTCGCCCACTTTGTTTGATCTGGAAGTTCATAATGATGGAAATTCAGACCAAGGATGGAACCTCTACCTAGAGTCCCCTTCAGGTTGGCAGTCAGGATTTGATGACCTTGGTTCAAGACCAGGAGCGCCATCTGGCTCTACTGGTGCGATTGCAGAAGATTCGAGTCGTTTGGTTGGAATCACCATCTATCCTCCACAGGTGATGGTTGCAGCAGGCTCACAGGTTCAGATTGATATTCTAGCGATTTCACAAGCCAATAGCAGTAGGACATGGGAGTTATCCGTTGATTTGGTAGTGGAAGCATTGGAGAATGCTTCTGTCGAACTGGAGAGCACCTATGGAATACTTCGGCCGGATTCTACAGTCAATCTTCAATTCTCAGTTTTCAATACTGGAAATGTTGATCTTTCACTATATCCTACTGCGGACCTTCCGGGTGGATGGAGCATTGTTTCAGCGATGCAGAATATGGATGTAGACGCGGGAGATTCAGTCAATTGGTTAGTATCTCTTGAAGGAAATGGGCAAGCCGTGGGTGGTGAATTCAATCTTCATCTGACTGGAGATGAGAATAGATTCTCATGGCTGGGTTCTTTGGAAGTCAAGGCATTGGCTGACCCTTCAGTGGAATTCGCATTCATCGAAATAGGTGGAAACGAGTGGCAACATCCATTGGGGCCAGGTTCTCATCCTGTAGCAATTCCACTGAATGTGACTTGGCTGATAACAAATAATGGCGATGGAGATTGGGAGCCAAGTGTCAACATCGAAGTAGAGAGTGGAATATTGACAGAATGTGGAGACCCTGGGGTCATCGAAGCAGGAGATTTTGGCACAGTGATGTGCACCATCATTCTTCCATCGACACAACAGCCAGGTAGTCAGCCGAAAGCAACGTTGAGTTTGAATGGTGATGGTATTTCACGCGAGGACATAGTGTCTCTATACGTGAAGGAGATCAAAGCAGTTTCATGGATAGATTCCAAGACTCCTGTTCTCCAAGTCGATGAGAAGACCACTGTTGAAATCATGATTAGAAACGATGGGAATATTGCTCTCAGTCATCGATTGCAAATTGATGACAAACCCTCTGGATGGACTGTTTCCATCGACGGCTCTGGTTTGATTCAGATCGAGCCAGGTCAGGAGCAGACCATTCGATTAGCAATTACTGCGAATTCTGCAGGTAGTGACGATATCACACTCAGACTGAGTGATGCTAGTGGAGTAGATGGAGAGAAACATTCCGTGGTTTTGACAGCCGAAGGGCAGAGTGTTTCAGACCAGGCAAGTAGCGGTTCTGGAATTCTGATGTGGGGTAGTTTAGTGGTCATGCTCATTGGAATTGGAGCCATATTGGTTATTCTTATTCAACGAAAGCAGACGAAGCGTTCCCCCTCTCCGAACCTCGCCTCCGCCGCTGCTCAAATTACTCCTTCAGCAGTTCAATCCTCTCCAGTACCCACCGCCGCCCCTCCTGCTGAGGCTTTCGTCCAGCAAGGAGCTGCTACAGTTCAGTGTTGGGCTTGCATGAAATCGATTGATTCCGCTTCTTGCCTCGCTTGTCCTGCTTGTGGAGCACGTTATCATGGCCATGAGCACGGTT
>CAXRJY010000069.1:0-5048 GCA_964230915.1 Candidatus Poseidoniaceae archaeon
AGGGCTGCATCAATTCTTGCCAACGCCCTTTCTATCGCCGCAGCATTGTCTTCATGTAGTGCTTTAGATGAAACATCGACATCTCTCAACGCTCTCTCAACTGCTGAAGCGCCAGAACGCCTATCAAAATCTGGAAATTCATCCTTACCCAAGGTATCCAGTTTCTTCTTCCTTTCAGTAATTCTATTCTCCCTCTTTTCTATCTCATGCTTCAGCATTGTTCTGCATTGATTCATGTGCTGATTCCATTCATCTGAATGTGCCTCAGTATCCATGCCTGTAACTTTCATCCATTTCTTTCGCCTGATCGGTTCCCACAGCGGGCGGCCCATTGCAGAACTTAGATCCAGTACAATTCTACACCGTTGTTCCAAAGGGCCCCTGATGACTATCTGATTGAGGAATGATGATGCGAGCAGCCCAAAGCCCCAGTACGGCTTGCTCACAACCTCAACCCAAACAACCTCATTTCCGAATTCGATTTTCCATCTCTGTTCATCAAAACCTGGTAATTCAACGATATTTGGTGGTGCATGGGCGCCAAATACCCGCATCAGCATCGCCATTACATCTCCAAGAATAATTGATCCAGTGGCCGAAGGATGGTTGGCTGGTCGAAGAATTCCAGTTTCACCATTCATTTCAATCCCGAATTCATCCTTGGCCTTTCTCACCTGAGCCCACAATACTGTCTTCACTGCATCGAGTGTGGATGGAGGCGGCGTCTCGTCATCAGACACAACCCAAGGACATTGATGATATTCATCATGCTTGTGCCTCAATAATTTTGATTTCAAGGGCCATATTCAAATCCGCGAACCTTTACGTCTTCTCCGGTGTGTTGATGGCGAAGAAGAAATCTTCTGCGAAGAAAACAGGTGGAGCAGACAGATCTGCTGCTGCAAAAAAGGCTGCTGCGACCCGCAAAAAGAATGCCGCTGCTAAGAAGAAGGCAGATGATGCGGCCGCTCAGAAAAGAAGTGCTACTGCAAAGAAAGCAGCGGAAACCAGACGTAAGAATGCCGCTGCGAAGAAGAAGGCTGCTAATGAAGCAACCAAAGCCGCTGCGAAGAAGAAGGCTGATGCAACAAAGAAGAGGGCTGCAGCCGCTTCAAAAAGAAAGAACGATGCGAAAAAAGCTGCTGCTACTGAAAGGGCCAAGAAGATAGCCACCACAACTCCAGCAATTCCCAAAGAGAAGAAACCGGCTGCAAAGAAGGCTGCTGCAAAGAAAACTACGACCAAGAAGAAACCGGCTGCAAAGAAAACTACAGCCAAAAAGAAGCCGGCTGCAAAGAAGGCTGCTGCTAAGAAGAGCCCTGCGAAAAAGAAGAAGGCAACCAAAACTCCATCCCAGAAAGAGGAGAAAAAACCGAGGCGAGTCATCAATGTTCCAAAAAGTGTCGATGAGATGCCTTGGTTCAAAAAATGATTTTTTGCGCGAATGTTTCATGGACCGTTGGTTCAATCGAAAACCATGCCAAGGAGGAAGTACGGCCGTTTGAGGAAGGTCGTTGAACTTCCACCAAAGGGAAACTGTTCTCGTTGCAGAACCGGAAAGTTCTGTCCCGTTGCTGGCCACATAGGGAATCAAGTCTTGCCATCAAGAAAGTGGCAGGGCCCAGACAAATCAATCAAACGCATCCGGAAGAGTGATTGAATCAGCCTCGATTATCGGAACTTCATCTTCTGGGTCTTCATCCGCTTGAAGCGTCTTCTTCTCATCGAGAGCATCTCGAAGAGTTTGCGCTCGCTTGTACACTTCTCGTAATGTCTGGTCTCCAATCTCTAGATACACTCTGGTGGTTGAGATATTGGCATGTCCTAACAATCGTTGAATCGAAACAAGATCTGCTCCCCTTTCCAGTAGCCCCGTAGCAAAATTGTGTCGCAATACATGAGGCGTGAGTCTTCCTCTCGGTAAGCCTGCTTGCTTGCCTAATTCATTCATCAGTTTCTGAATTGAACGCGGTGTCAATCGACCACCTCTGTTGTTAAGCAGTAATGCGCTTTCTTCGTGTTTGTTTCGTTCTTCTCTTGAAGGGTTCCATAGGTCTATCGCCTTGATTGTCTTATCTGTGAAAAGGACCATCCGGTCCTTGTTACCCTTTCCGCCAACAACACGGGCACTATAATCCTCGATGTCAATATCATATTCATCGAGATTGCACAATTCACTTACTCGCATTCCAGTATCCAGCAAGATGGTGATGATGATATTAGCAACAGGGTTTTCCCAGTTAGAAGCAGTTTGTAGCACAGTCTCCAATTCATTTCGATTCAAAGTACGAGGTAATCTCTTACCCCTATGGGGCCGGCTGATATGTTCTGGCATACTATGTCCAAGCCAACGTAATAGATGTCCCGCTGCAGCTAATCTAGCATGTACTGTAGACGGTTTCAACTGATTCAAAGACTGCTGCCAGAATTCCAATCTACCTGTATGTGGAGCGATTCGAACATGTAATTCCTCAACCGTGATGGCAACTGCCTGATCTCTGGTCATCATGATTTCACCAGGCAGAGTAGTTTCTATCAAACGTCGAACTCCAATGAGATATGATTTCCTGGTATTCTCACTCTTCCCTTCTGTCAGAAGTTGTTGTTGCCAACATCCCAACCAAGGTAGTGAGGATATCCTAGACAATCGTTGCGGCAGATTAGGCGGAGGGGGGTCTTTCGAGACACCGTTATCCTTCTCAGCATCCAAGAATGACTGACGCCTTTCATCCAGGCCTCTGAATCCTCTATCGCGCATGCTAACGCCTCCTTCAATCGCCGTAGCGAGTGCATCCCTACCCCCGGAGGGGTATAGCCCACTAGGGGTGTCACGTCATGAAGCCTTCGTTGAATGATGGCTTCAGCAATTGAAAATCTGTGAATTTTCTTCAACCCAGACCTACTGAATCAGGGCTTTCTCCTGATTCCATGGATTTGGACGACTGGAGATTGGCTGTGACTGCTTTCAACGCTGCCCTAAGCACCTTGGTCTGGCCGTAGAATATGACAACATCATCATATCGTAATTGAGTATGTGGATCAGGATTCCAAACTAGTTTCTTGTCTCGCGATAATGCAAACACTGGTATTGCTTCCTTCATCGTTGATGGAAATACCTCTTCAATCGTCTTTCCAATAAGTGGAAGATGATTGCGTAGGTGCAAGGAAAGCGCCCCTTGTCCCGGTTGGGTTCTCATCAATTGAGCCATATCAATATCCGCGAAGTCATGGTCATCCATGATGAATTCAATTATCTTCGCCGCGACATTGACGCCGCTTGCTTTCTCGATTCCCTCTAGTCCTGGAGATGAATTGACTTCTAGCACCAAAGGACCATTAGAGCCTTCAAGAAGGTCCACTCCTGCGACTTTCAAGCCCAACACTCTGGCTGCACGTTTTGCAACTTCCTCATATTCCAATGGCAGGTCGATTGGTTCTACCATCCCATTGAGATGGAAGTTTGAACGGAATTCACGGCCGCGACTCCGTCTCCTCATACTGGCGACAACTGTATCGCCAACCACTAAAGCACGAACATCCGTGCCATGGCTCTCAGCAATGTATTCCTGAATCAATACGGCTTTACCTGTGAGTAATAATGCTTCAACCAAATTCTTCGTCTCTCTGAAAGTATGACGTAGGAATACACCGTTACCTTGAGTCCCCTGAGTGACTTTGACCACAACAGGTAATCCACCTACATCGTCGATGGCATTCTCAACATCCCTGAGGTCCCTGACATAAGCGGTCCTTGGAATATCGATTTTGTTCTTGGCCAGTAATTGACTGGCTCGAAGTTTGTCTCTGCTTTGAATGATTCCAGAACTGGAATTTGCAGTATAAATCCCAAGTTGTTCAAATTGACGCATCAATGCGACCCCATGGTCTGTGATTGAATGACCAATGCGTGGCAATACCACATCATGCGAAAAATGCCTACCTTTGTGAAGTATCTGAACCTGGTCTTCTGCGATCATCAAAGAAAATTGCAAGGGGTCGAGAACCTCAACATCACAATTTCGTTTTCTGGCTTCTTCAACCAGCCTCCGAGTACTGTAAAGGCGCGGACCGCGCGACAATATTGCAAGTCTCATCGATGCAAACCGCACACCCCTCCCATTTCAATTCAGTGCTCAATATTAGTCATCTATCTCGATTATTCAAGAGATTACTGTGTGCGTTCCTTTCAAGGTGGAGTCAGCACTCCGAGGGACCATGCCGCCTGCTTGGGGACCAACCGATGGGCCTGGGGGACCGCCCCCTGCATCACGTCCAGGTGCTGCTGGCCCAGGTGGCCCTCCCCCTGGTGCTGCGATGGATGAATCAGGTAGAGAACGTGATGGCGAACACAATATCGAACAATTGCGTTCTAAAGTGAAGAAGGCAAGATGGAATGTATTCATGTATCTTGGAATTGCAGCGATGATGTTCGCTTTTGCATTGATTCCATTGCCGGTTCCCGCTCCTTGGGATGATGAAACCGTATTGACGGATGATGTTTCAGGTGGCGAGTTGCAACAGGAATTGCCATACTTGTTTGGAATGCCTATTGACGGAAGAGACGCTACTGATGTGAGGTTGGTTCTCGAGGTTCTGCCAAAAGATGGAGGAACTTTCCATGTGCACGTGATTGAAGCACACTGTGGTACCAACACCATCACAGATGAATTGATTGATTTTGAAGAAGCAGTTGCAAAAAACGTATCATTTGATACCAATACTCACCGACTCTATGTTGATTCTATCCCGAACAAGATGTACGAAATGGAATTCAAACTCGATCCTGGCGGTTATTGTCTTGTTGTGGAATACGAACATCCTGTCGGCCATCCTTTGGAATCATTGGAGGTCACTGCTTCAGTCTATGGATTGAGAGAGATTGGTGGAGGGCTCGGTGGAATCTCCTTGCTGTGGGCCATCTTTGGCTTCATCGGCGCGCAACGTAAAGGCAAGATTCTGAAAGAGAGAACGGCCCCTCAGCGCGGCTCGATGAGTATTGAAGATGAAGTGATGGAAGAGACATCTCAAGCGATAATCTCAGCAGGACC
>CAXRJY010000070.1:0-2899 GCA_964230915.1 Candidatus Poseidoniaceae archaeon
GATGTATTCTCTCTCCTTCTGCAGGTGCAAGAATCCACTTCCAAGCGGTGCGTATTCTAGGAGGCAACATCAACCACCACTCCTCTAATATCCCCGGCATTCTTGTCTTGACCATGATCAAGTCACCCACATGAGATGATAATGATTCCAGAAGAGAAAGGTGCTCATCAGGTTCAGAAAGCATTTCTTGGTCGAGTTCCAGTTTCACCACGATATTGGCTGAAGAAGCATGGGCCAATTCCAACTGCTTGACATCTGCTCTGTGGTCTATACAAACAAGAGTTGAGCCTAGCATGAGGCAATCTATCAATTCTTGATGGTCAAATGTATGTGGATCAACCAACAAACTCCGGCAGGATTTGCTTAACTCCTTCAATACCTCAATCGGTAAACTGACATTCTCTGAACGGCGAATCTCAACCATCGTATCCATTCGAGAGAGAGCGGCATCATTGATTCGTATATCTCCAGGTATCAAATTGGTTCCAGAAAGAACAAATCGCGACCACCTGTCCTCCGGCATGCACATAGGTAATGCCAGACACATATCGTAATGTCGCTCACAAACGAATTGCTCCGTCGGTTTCAACAGTGGGAATTCCTCAGGAGTGTTGTGCCAAGTCGACGGATGGGCAGCCGTACCAAAGTCCCGGCTGAATTACGGGCCATTTATCAATTGGTCAGAAAGTACCCCGGAGTCACAAATCGAGGCATGGTGGAAATGACCATCAATGACGATAGAATCCCTGATGATTTGTCGACAGAAGAAGGCGTCAACAGGTTGCTGAAATCTTTGAGAAGGCATGCGAATAAAGGAGATACCCCCGCAGTAGTTTCTCGATCGATCATGGTTCACGACAAAGTCAGATGCTCTGGATTAGGTGACGCATTTCGATATCTCGTTAGAAGTGTGGAAAGGGGCGAATATTTTGGACTCAGAGAAATTCAAAGAGAATTGGGAAACAACAGTAATTCCTTTCAAAAGAAATTCAATAACAGAATAATCAGATTATCCAAAGAATTGCAGGAAGTTGAACAAGTTTACAATGCATGGTTATTGCTGAGGTATGAAAACAACCCTATAGTTCAGATGCATGCTGAAGAATGGTGATTATTCAGTTCTAGTGAAACTGCCATCATCATTCTGCTTCCATTTACCGCAATCCTCACCTCGGTACCAGGTGCCATCTTCATCATATTCGTATTCACCAGCCCATTTCAAACCCTGCCAATCTGCAACTTTAGAACCGATAGCTGGAATGCCGTCCGATACTTCCTCTGCGATCTTCACCGCCTCGTCCACCAACCCATCAAGTGCCTTGGATGCTGAAGCAATATCAGTGGATAGCACAGGTTCAGAAATCGTTGCTGATATGGAAGCAGGCATAGGTCGCGCTGCAGATGGCGGCGGAGGGCCGCTGATTGCTGGCAACTCTTTCTCCTCTTCATCCATCGATTCTTCAGAAAATGGTACTGATGTCGTTGACATGAATCTGCGTAATGCAACGATTGACACTAACACAAGTACAAGTCCAAAACCTGTCCACATCGCTGGAACCTTGATTGAAGAAAGAAAACCCTCTGGTTTTGCTTCAAGTTGTACCGTTATCTGTAACATGTTATCTTCTTCGTCGAGTTCAGGTACTGTGTCTTCTGGGTCTATCGTTGCTGTGAATACCCATTGCCCTGTCTGCTCAGGCCAAAGGTCGATTGTGATGCTCCAGATTCCATTCTCTGCCATCCCATTCTGTCGTGTTTCTGTCCAACCATTACTGACTTCACCATCCGGGGAAGTCATGGTGATGTTCAACACCAAAGGCGTATCCACAGTTTCTCCGACATTGTTTACTGTTACCGAGATACGGAATCGATCCCCAATCACTGTTGATTCAGAATCACTGGTGAAAGATGTCATCTCTAGATTAGGGCCATTACTTGTCAGAGACATCCTTAGCCATGGAGTTTCATTCGAATTGCCACCTTCCTGAGGTATCAAGACTCTTCCTGAATCATCCTGAGCCTCGACCCAACAAATCATTTCAGCAGAAATCGGTAGGTCAGATGGCCGACCAAGGCCGCTCATATTGAATTGGAATGAGAATACGCTGCGTTCTTCAAAGATACCTACCGGAGATGCTGTGACGGATACTGCTGGCCATTGAATACCATCAGCGATTATTTGACAGTAAGCAGTCGCTTGATTATCAAACTCAACATCATCATTGATACTGGCTGTTACCACCATATGTGAGAGATGATATCGACTGAATGGATTGTGCGTGGCAGCGACGAGTAAAACAGGATCCTGGTCGTCAAATATCAACGATAGTGGACCGATAGTGGCAAGGGATTGCCAACCCATCTCATCCAAGACCTCAACAGTCAGTTCACCTACTCCTCCTACTGGAGGAGAAAGAAGTTGTGTATGCAAAACTCCATCCACCAGTTCAACCGCCTGTTCACCAGTCCATTCTTCTCCATGTACCACGCCACTCCAGCGCACTGAAACCAAACCCTCCATCGAGTTTCCTGATGCACCATGAGTAATTGTCGCTGAAACTTCGATGACATCTCCCAAGGCAATTATGTATCCATCCTCAAGTATTCCGGTAACGGGTCCAGAGGTGTCTTCAACCTGCAAACCATCAACAACCAGATCGGTTGTCAAGAACCATTGCTCTCCCTCGAGTTCAACCAATTCACTTCCATCTATGTCGACCATTAGAATCTCGAGATATCCGAGGTCCAGTTGACTTGGGTCAATCCTCCAGGTTGGGGCGAATGATATTTCTAAAAACATTGAATCTGAAGTGTATGTGGTAGAACAGACCAAACTCTCGCTGATCAGACGATCATCCAATGCGGAGCAGCCTGAACCCCCAGACAACCACCGTACGCC
>CAXRJY010000071.1:0-6252 GCA_964230915.1 Candidatus Poseidoniaceae archaeon
AAATGACCCACGCCATAATCCTCTTTGAGATGCTTCTTCATATCACGCTTTTCCGTGAGGCCTGAATCTTTCAGAACGGCAAACCACTCTTCAAGTGACTTCCCGGTTTTCTCTGGAAGGTTTCTGATCATGGCAGTCTCCATTTCCTCTGGTGTCATGAAATGCCTCCTTGGGTATGCTATTCTTCCGCGCCTTATTACAATAACCAATCGCAAAGGTACTCATTGTAAACCCGCTAAACAGAGCGTGTTGAATATATGTTGAGTGAGAGGTATTGGAATTATTACAGGAGTATTCAATCACTACCAACTAATCGATAATCATCAGATAGCGGAGTCGCTCCAGTGTCCATCGATGCGATCTTTCCATCTTTGAATCGCATGAAAGAAAGCACGGCTTCTGAGGTTGAGCCATTGGCAAAGTGAACTACTGAATGTGCAACACCAACTTCATCCTTTTCGAACAGTATTCTGTTTCCTTCGGAACTAGCGGCTGCAGAAGCGGCAAATCCTAACAAATCGGATTTGCCCATCTTTACTCCACCAACGTGTGGATTAAACACAAATTCATCGTGCAATATCTCTGCTAGTGCATCAACATCTCCGTTATCCCAGGCATTATAGTAGGCTGTTATGATTGACATGATTCTCGCAATATCCCTGAGTGTTTGAACATTCGCATTCAATAAATTGCCAATATCCATGATGCATGTCAAGCACCAACTGAAAGCCCTTGAGTTTCAAGCGATAAGCTGCACTGTCTCTGGAGTGATACCTTCCTCTGGAGTAACACGGTAAGTGACAACAGCGAGGTTCTCAGGAGCATTACGGAACTTCTTGATCACCATCCTGGTCTCGAAATCAGTACCAACCATGAAGACTTCAAACTTCAGAACCATATCTGCAATCATCGTTATCTCTGATTCCATCGCTTTACTGACTGTATCTGCACTGACTGTCATCAATAGCAGTCCTCGCATCATTTGAGTATGGGCCTGCATCATTCGCAGCATAGATACCACTCGGCTGTGGTCGTCTCGCTGGAAGAAGAAATCCAAGTTATCCACGCAGGCTCTGAAATATGGCTTTAATGTCATGATTTCATTGGTCAATTCTGTAAGGAAATCATCTGCTTCCTCGTCGACGAATCTTGTCTGAGCAAGAGTTTGGATGTCCTTCATGTCAAAACCTTGTAAGCGATAGCGACTGGCCTGCAACTCCTTCTCTAGGACACGGTCATTGTACTCCTCACCAATAGTACGGACATTGATATCATCTGGCCAACCATACTTATTGAATACTCGCAAAATCTCAGTTCCTGATTCTGCGGTGGAGACGTAAAGTGTGTTCTCAGGTTCTTCTGCAGGGGATGAAAACTGCTTGGCGAATAATTCCGCTCCTGCACCTGTTTCGACTATCCCAATAATTGTGAATCCACGCGGAATCCCTCCGTGCATGTGTATATCGAACTTCGGTACGCCAAAAGAGCCCACATCTCCGAAGTACTCCTCATCCTCAGGCTCAAAAGTAAATGCTTTTCCTGCCACCATCATCACCTCAGTGAATCACCACTTGTCCTCTATCCACCATATCGGTGCAATACAAATCAAGATTGGCAAGAACACCAGGAGGTGTCTGGTCAGGAACATTGAGAATGACAGAAAGAACATCTCTTTGCCTGAAGGTATTGATGAATGTGTGAAGATATTCTGCCAGCATTCTCGATTCATTGTAGATAGCCAATGCGTTCACACTGTCGAGGAAAACAAAATTTCGCTCGTTGGTGGTTGTGCGCATGTGAAAGAGGGTGCGTAGAAGCACGCTCTCAAGCATGATTGGAGAGTCTACGAAACTGATGTTCTCATGAGGGACCTCGGTTCCTCCGAGGAATCCGGATGAAACCAGATCGATGAAATGGATTTTCTCAGTGGATAATCCTAGACCTTCAAGTGCTTCAATCATCTCTGTGGCACCTCTACTTGCTGAAATATAGACTCCCCCCATTTCGAAAGAATGCAACAAAGGAACCAGAACGCTTGCAGTCACCATGAAAGCATTTGAAGTTCCACAGCGAACCTGAATCGAACTATTCAGTGATACCTCTGACAATTGCTCGGCTATTCTTTGGTCGAGTTCTATCATCAGCTTCCCCATCCTGCGGTCTTGTCCACCGTGGAACCCCATTTGAGCATCGGGGTCAACATGACGCCCAAAGGCGTCAATTCCAGAGTATACTTGGCTCGACTATGAGGAGTTCCTCGCATCTTGACAACCTGAAGAAATCTCAACAAATGCCCCATTCGCTCAACATCCCCCATGACGATGATGCCGTCACAAATCGCTTCTTCGACACCGAAGGAAGACCAATGCGCATTCTCTGTGGCTGAAGTGATCTCAGAAATCAAAATAGTTGTACAACCTAGAGTTGCCAGTTTCTTACCCAAAGTGAACAGGAAATCGCGAATCAATTGCTCACTCTTGATCTTGTAACAAAGAGTAGTGACTGAGTCTATAACAAGTCTCGTAACTCCAATAGTGTTGACAATATCAGTAATTGATTTGATGAGAGCGTGTACGTCATCAAGGTCAAATGAAGCTTTGTCAAGCCCAAGCCAAGAGTACAATACGTCCATATCGAAGACGTTGATCAAACCGCTATCGACCATGTTCATGTCAAAGAATGGGTATTGACGAATGTTCTCGAGCAATTTCACTGATGGCTCTGTTGCTGTGAAATGAGCGCAAGCTTCGCCTGTCGAAGCGCCGTTAACAAGGAATTCCATACCAAGTGTTGTCTTGCCACTTCCACAGGTTCCAGCAGCCAGAACCGTTGACCCGTAAGGTATGCCTCCGCGCAGAATCTCATCGAGTCCATGGACTCCCGTGACGCACCTATCACGAGTGTAGGATGGTCCCTGCATCATCACAATCGGCCACCCCACATCGGACGTGGTTGAATAAGCCTGTGCCAATGAAGCATGCTCAGAGGTGTGTACGCGACGGTTCATTGAAGGGGGAGCAGCGTTCACAGACTATTGATGCGGAGCCCCCGACACTCAGCCATTGACGATGAAGCGGTCAGCCCGGTCATCGCCACAGTATTGCTTCTGGCAATCACAGTTATGCTGACCAGCATGGTTTTCGTCATGTTCCAAGGTGCTCTAGGTTCTGTAGAGAAAGTCGGTCCAAGAGGAGGAGTTTCAGTTTCTGAGTTATCCAATGGCTACCATATCATCACTTTCAACTCCCTCGATAAACCGCTGGACCCAGTTGCAGTGAAATTGAGTCTGATTCCAATGGATGAAAACAAGACCGCTTTGACTGTGCATGCAGGAGATGCTGATGTCTATGGAACGGTTGGTTCTGAAACCTCATTCATTGATGCTGATGCAGGGTACACGGTCACCCAGGGCGACTATTTCGTGCTTGAAAGCGCTCACCATGGACTGGATGATGGGAATTGGAGAGTGGTATTGTATTACATCAACACCAATTCTGTAATCACGTCTTTCACCATCACCGAGTAAAGAACAACTGAAAGCCTGTGAATTGGTTTGAATAACAGGAGTCATCACGCAGTGGTATGCAGCCCCGGCAAGATGATGTTGTTCTCGATATGTTTTCGAGACCGTTGCGGGACCTGCGACTCTCGGTCACTGACAGATGCAACCTCCGATGCACATATTGCATGCCTCGAGAAGTGTTTGGCCCCGACCATATCTTCCTGCCAAAGGAGTTGATTCTGAGTTACGAAGAGATGACGAGGTTGGTGTCTGCAATATCCACGCTCGGCGTGAAGAAGATCAGATTGACCGGAGGAGAACCATTGCTGCGCAAAGATCTACCGCGCTTGATTTCAATGCTCAGGGCTGAATTACCTGAAGACATTGAGTTGGCGATGACAACCAATGGTATCCTGTTGCCTAGATATGCCACTCAGTTGGCTGAAGCAGGACTGGACAGAGTCACAGTCTCTCTAGACTCATTGGATGATGAGATATTTCGTGCCATGAGCGACACAGACATCTCGGTGAACCAGGTGCTTGAAGGCATCACTGCCGCCAAGCAAGCCGGTCTTGGATTGAAGGTCAATTGCGTTGTGAAGAAAGGTGTCAACGAAGAGCAAATCATCCCAATGGCGGAATATTTCAGGGATTCTGAAATCACCCTGCGGTTCATCGAATACATGGACGTTGGGAACAGCAATGACTGGTCTTTGGAAGAAGTTTTTACAGCATCACGGATGATTGAAATGATTTCATCGCAATATCCTATCGAACCTGTGAAAAATGCGATTCCTGGACAAGTCGCAAAACGTTGGAGATACCTTGATGGAACTGGAGAAATCGGGTTTATCACCTCAGTCAGTGAACCATTCTGTGGTGATTGTTGCCGAGCCAGACTTTCGGTTGATGGCCATCTTTTCACCTGCCTTTTCTCTGCAAAAGGAAGTGACCTGATGACGCCTTTGAGAGATGGACTGGATGAAACCGCCTTGAGTAAACTGGTTGCAGATATCTGGAATGGTAGAGATGATAGATATTCAGAGTTGAGAAAGAAAGTGAATCTGGATCAGCCAAAAGTGGAGATGTCGTATATTGGTGGCTGAAATGAAGGCTCTCAAGAAGTGGTCTCCTAACTCTGGCAAACCCTATAGAAAGAGTGATGAGAAGATAATCAAGTTTGAGGCTAGAGAATATCCCTCAACTCTTCAATGGAAATTGCCAGCAAGTAAAAGCCACCTCATACGCTGGTTGATTCTTGCCTCTTGTTCCAAAGGAGAGACGAGACTTGAGTTCAGTGGAAGACCCGGTGATGATGCCTATTCAATGGTACGCTGTCTTCGAGCATTAGGAATTGAAATCGCTGAAGAAGTGAACGCCTGGGTGGTAACTGGCGCTGAATTCAAGCACCCGGTAAGCGTTCTTCATTGTGGGAATTCTGCAACCACCCTCCGACTGATCGCTCCATTGGTTGCTCATTTGGGTGTACCTGTAATGATTGACGGGGATGAGAACCTCAGGGCAAGAGATCATTCTACACTTATTGAGATGCTTCGTTCAGCAGGAGTTGAAGTTGAGCAAGGAACCGGTCCAGAACAACTTCCATTGAAAATATGTGGACCGATGAGTGAAGAGAAGGTATCAGTCGATGTTTCGAAGAGCAGTCAGCCGTTCTCCGGGCTGCTTCTGTGTTCGTTGTTGATCGACCAAGAGATTATTGTCGAGTGTATCGGCAAGGAAGTAAGCAGTGGGTATTCGTCTTTGACCAAGGACTTGGCCGAGAAATGTGGAATGCCAGAATTCGATGGCAAACTGATACCGTGGAAAGCCAAGACTCCCGACGTGGTTGAAATCCCCAGCGAAGCATCATTGATAGCGATGAGCAGGTTGTTATCGACGTGTCATGATATCGAGGTGCTCTGCAGCAATTCGCCAGATGAAAAAGACGCTATTGGGAACCTATTTGATGAAAATGACCTGAAAGGCATCGTCAACATCAGAGATTCAATCGACATCATCACGCCTCTTGCAGCCATCATGTGTCTCAATCAAGGTGGAGTGATCAATAATGCTGAACATGGACGTTACAAAGAGTCTGATCGCATCACGAGAACCATTGAGATGTTAGCTGCATTTGGACTCATAATCGAGGAAAGTGATGATGAATTGCGAATTCAAGGTGAACAAACTCCCAATTCTCCCGAAGAAATTGTTCGGTGCCATGGAGACCATCGGTTGTTCATGTGCGCAGCAATACTTGCAACCGTTGTTGGAGCAGAACTGGATTCTTCAGATTCATTCAGGGTTTCTTTCCCTGCATTCCTTGAGATGTTGAATCAACCATGACGTCCAAAGTGGTGGTCGAGTCCTTCTGCTTCTATCTTCAATACCGTTGGCCTACCATGGACACAGGCCCACGGGTTGTCGATACTCCGCATATCGGCCAATAGACGTCGCATCTCGGCAATGTTCAGACTCTGATTTGCTTTCACCGCACCCCTGCACGAACGCATGAATGCTATCTGGTCCTGTAGATGGTCAATCGCATCGATATGTCCTTCTGAACCCTCTTCTGACAACTCTGTGAGCAGATCCTGCAAGAATCCGTGCAATCTATTGTCTCCTGCCAGAAGAACTGGAATTGACAACAGGCTCCATTCTCCATCTTGTTGTTGCAACTCAATACCTAATCTCTCCAACAACTCCCGATTACCATCTGCTGCTGCGGTTTGCACGACACTCATCTCGAT
>CAXRJY010000072.1:0-15508 GCA_964230915.1 Candidatus Poseidoniaceae archaeon
TGTGTGCCCTACAATGTCTGGCGATGTCTTCCAATTGTGCGGTCAGGCTTGGTTCTGTAACCATCATTGACTCCCCTCATGTTGATGGTTGACAATAGGGCCTTTCAACATTCACATCTTAGGCTGCAAATAAAATTACCAGGACTCTTCATTTTTGAGGCGAAAATGCACGGATGAATCGTTTGAAGCCATCGCCAATCACTGCTATCGAATCAGTGATTAGATTTGAGCCATCTCTACTCAGTGGCAAAGAACGCGAAACCAAGAATACGAACACCGCGATGAACCAACCATAGAACAGCAACGTCCAGAGATCGCCAAGTTGTCCTAAGCCAATGATTTCGTGAGGTTCATCCACTAGGACTATGATCAATGCGATGAAAACACCCATCAATGATTCGCCTGCAATGAATCCAGCACCGAGTAGAACACCACGAGACGAAACTTCCTCTCCTGCTTCGAGTGCCTCTTTTGAAGGTTCATCGAGTAATTCTCCATCGACTCTTCTATGAGCGGACTTCACGACCACATGGCTGATTATGCCGCCGACCATTATCGGTACAGAAAGAGCAAGTGGGAGATAGATTCCAATCGCTACTGACATGACCGGCATCTTCCGCCAAATGATTATCACTGCAATCAGCGCTCCCAATGTTATCATTGGTAGATTTAATTCACCACCAAATATTCCTTGGATGATTGAGCCTATCAATTCGGCTTGTGGAGCCAGTAATGCTCCTTCGCATGCTTGTTGCAATGTTTGCACAGTCGGGTCAAAACCTGCTGGAGGATTGTCGTAACAATGAGTCTTTGTAATTCGGAATGCTTCATTGAGCAGCCACAACACAGGGCCAATTACAATGGCTCCGACTACTACTCCAATCACCTCAGCAATCTGCTGTTTGTGAGGGGTTGCCCCAACTAAGTGCCCAGTCTTCAAATCCTGCATCACATCTCCTGCAATAGCTGCATTGACCGCCACTACTGCAGCAATTATCAAGGTGGCAAACATCAGGTCTTCCTTCTTCATTCCTAACATGAAATCTCCAACCACCCATACTATCATTGCAGTGAACAACAACGTTGCAATAGTCATTCCTGAAACAGGAGAATTACTGGAGCCGACAACTCCTGCGATGTATCCTGCAACAGCGGAGAAGAAGAATGCTGCAACAGCAAGGAACAAGGCGCCAACGATAGCGAGAACAAGACTACCGGTTCTCCACCAATAGAAGAGGAATGTCAATGTTGCAATGACTATACAAACGATCAGAACTTTACGCATATCAATATCAATTTCTGTCCTCAATAATTGCTCATCTTCATCAACATCAGTGAAATTCAATGCCTTCTTGAATCCGGTCATGATGGTCTTTCGCATTGTCCATAGCGTGTAGACTCCACCTACCACCATTGCTCCCACTCCAACGACTCGAATCTGTTCATTCCAGATTACCATGAATGCGTCAGTTGAATCAATTCCTCCTGGCCACCCGTTAACCATGCCATAGAGAGGGACAAGAATGCCAAACCCAAGTACGCCACCCAAAAAGATGAATGAGGCAATTCTCAATCCAACGATATATCCTACTGAAAACAATGCAATTGACATCTCAGAGCCTACATATGCACGCATTCCTCCAAGATCAAACGCTCTGTGAACACTATGCTTCACTAGATGCATTCCCTTGACACACCAGCCAAATAGACCACCAATAATCAACGCATAGATGATTGCAATCAATCCACTTCCACCTTCTTCACCAGAAACAAGCACTTCTCTGCATGCAACTCCTTCAGGATATGGTAGTGCTTCCTCTACAATGAATACCCTACGTAATGCAATGGTGAACATCGTCCCTAGCACGCCACCAAGAAAGGCGATGATGAAAGTATCAACCCAGTTGATATCTGACCATATTCCCATTACCAATAGAGCGGGAACAGTGAAGATGACTCCTGCAGCAAGACTTTCACCTGCTGATGCCATGGTTTGCACTGAATTGTTCTCAAGGATGGATACATCCTTGAATTTGAAACCACGTAATATCAGCATAGACATGACTGCAGCAGGAATTGATGCACTTACTGTCATTCCAACCAACATTCCAAGGTAAGCATTGGCAGCGGTCATTACTGCACCTAGTAATATACCGATGACGATGACTCTGGGAGTCAACTCTGGTAGTACCTTGTCTGCAGGCACATACGGTTGGTGCTCAGACATCAGAACTGCGAAGAGACATTACTTCTCAATGATTCGTAACAGGAATTTGGATATTGATTCGAAGTGCTCACCTCCATAGAGTCATGCTTATCACATTCCTTTGACACGCAAACATATTCAGGTGGTTTATTGGGAGGCGCGGATATCGATTGGTTCTCATTGGAACAGGATTCTGTCTATGAGGAATTGTCCACGCGTGCTGAAGGACTCAGTGATGCAGAAGCGTCCCAGAGGTTAGATGAATACGGCCCCAATCAACTAGATGAACCTGAAAAAGAGGCATGGTGGCGAAGATTACTCGCTCAATTCAATGATCCGTTGATCTTCCTGTTGATGGGTGCTGCAGTCATTTCCTTGCTCATCCATAATTTTGAACAGCCTGGAGATGCAATATTCATCTTCCTTGTATTGACAATCAATGCGGTTTTCGGTTATTGGCAAGAAGAGCAGGCTGAACAAGCGATGGATGCACTCAAACAAATGGCAGTCAGTAACTGCATAGTGGAAAGAGAAGGAAGGGAATTAGAGGTTCCAACTTATGATTTGGTACCCGGAGACATTGTCAAGATGGAGGAAGGACATAACATCCCTGCGGATGTAAGATTGACTGAGACCTATCAATTCAAAATCAATGAATCCGCACTTACTGGTGAATCCGACACTGTCTCAAAATCTGCTGATGCAATCCAAGGAAAGAGAATCCTTGCTGAACAATCAAACATGGCATTCATGGGTACTGTCGCTTCCAGTGGGCGCGCTATTGGAGTCGTAGTCCATACTGGGATGCAGACCGAGTTAGGGCACATTGCGAGCGGTATTGCAGACGCAGTGACTCCCAAAACACCATTGGAAATCAAACTTGAATCTCTGGGTCGATTTCTTGGATTCATCGCCCTTTTCGTAGCAGTATTGCTGGTATCATTGAAAATGGCAGTAGCATATCTTGATCCCGATGGTGCGCCACTACTCGATGTAGCAGTTGAGCAGTTCATTATTGCAATCGCAATTTTCGTTGCTATCGTTCCTGAAGGGCTACCGATCATTCTAGTAATCACTCTCGCATTAGGAATGCGAAACATGGCCAAGCACGGGGCCATTGTCAGGAGAATGAAAGCAGTTGAAACACTTGGTTCAACTACCGTGATCTGTACAGACAAGACTGGAACTCTGACCAAGAATCAAATGACAGTTCGCCGATTCTGGACTATGGATGAGGACCATCTCGTTTCAGGCGAGGGCTTCAATCCCACATCTGGAGGAATAGTATCTGAAGATGCAGTTCTTACAAAGGAAGAAATTGATACGAAGATGAGTGGTCTTTCCTTCCGCATGGGTTCTCTTTGTGCAGCCTTGTGTCACAACAGCACAGTACACAAGTTCGATGGGCAGTGGGAAGCGATAGGAGACCCAACCGATTCTGCTTGTGCTGTATTTGGATGGAAGATACATGGAGAGCTTGAGCATTTAGAAGGAAAGTTTTCCCGTTCATTTGAATTCTTCTTTGATGCAGAACGGAAGAGAATGACTACCATCAATGAGATTGATGGTGAGAAATGGGTATTGTCAAAGGGTGCTGCAGGCGGTTACCGAGATAGAACTTCGAAGATTATCGCTGACGGAGTTGAAAGAGAGTTCAAGAGTTCTGATATCGACAAAATCATGGAAATCAATCGTGAAATGGCGGCCCAAGCGATGAGAGTTCTCGCTTTATGTGGCCGCAGAGTTCTACCTGGAGAGGATACTACTGACATGGACTCGATGGAGAATGACTTGACTTTCTTCGGCCTTCTTGCCATTAGAGACCCCCCGAGGGCTGAAGTTCATGAAGCGATAAAGATCTGCAAGAAGGCTGGAATCAGAGTCAAGATGATTACTGGTGATCAAGAGATCACTGCACTTGCAATCGGAAGAGACCTCGATATTGCTAATGTGAATTCTGAGTCATTGAGTGGTTACCGACTTTCCGAACTCAGTGATGAAGAATTAAGGCCTGAAGCAGATTCCACTGATGTCTATCATAGAGTCACTCCTGAACAGAAGATGCGTATTGTCAGTGCATTGCAAGAAAATGGAGAAGTTGTTGCTATGACAGGGGATGGCGTAAACGATGCCCCTGCTCTATCGAAGGCCAATATCGGTATCGCTATGGGCATGGCAGGTACAGATGTCGCAAAAGATGCTGCTGACATGGTATTACAAGATGACAACTTTGCTAATATTGTACATGCAGTAGAGGAAGGGCGCAAAATATACCAAAATATTCGCAACTTCGTTCGATACCAGATTTCTACCAATGTTGCAGCGGTAGCCATCATCATACTATCCACATTCCTATTTGGCTGGAGTCTCCCATTCACTGCAACACAAATCTTGGTGATCAACATACTAATGGATGGTCCGCCTGCTGTTGCATTAGGTGTTGAAAAGAAACATGGCAATGTCATGAATGTACCTCCGAAACCTGTCAATGAAGGTCTCCCCAACATCGTAGATATGGCCTTGATATTCTGGATGGCTTCAGTAATGGTTATTGGGACGCTGACAGTTTTCTATATCGCTGATGGCGCTGTAATGACTCAGGACCCCTGTAGCATGGGGACCTTCGACAAGGGCGACATATACTACAATGGTAAATTGGCTGCTTCAGACTTAGGAGGCTGTGATGAAGACGCATGGGAGGGTTGGGCAGAAGAGCGCTTTGAAGTGGCTCGTACTGCTGCATTTGCGGTATTCATTCTATTCCAACTATTCAATGTCTTGAACTGCCGTAGTGTCACTGACAGTGTATTCAAATTGGGGCTATTCAGTAACAAAGCGATTAACATCTCATTGGTTCTTTGTACAAGTCTACTTCTTTTTGTTGTGACTTACTCGACGATGACAATCCCATTCTCTGGCCTGGAAATTGGCGAGTTGCTATCTACTAGGGATTTGAATTGGAAAACTTGGCTGGTGTTATTCGTTATTTCTTCATCTGTTTTATGGATGGAAGAATTCAGAAAGATAATGTTCAAAGAAGGTGTATTGAAGAGCAAACTTTCACATTTCCCCTCATTCTATGAGAAGTGATAATCAAAGCATTCATTCTTGATGCCTTGAACGAACGTACCGGTAGTAGCGTGCGTGAACCAGGACTGTTTCCAGACTGGAGGGTCGAGCAGGCTGAATTGCTAGAACAATGTGAAGGGCTGGAGCCAGAACTAGAGAGCATCAGGAACAGGTTATCCAGCGAGGGTAGATTGACGCATTCTGACGGCCTTACTCTTCTTCAGCATCCTAACCTCAATGCCATTTTGAGAATGGCTGATGCATGTAAGCAAGCGAGGTTTGGTTCTGATGTTCACTTCAATGTCAATCTACACGTGAATCAGACCAATGTCTGCGTACTAGCCTGTAGATTCTGTGCATTCCGCCGTGGAATTCGCTCAGAAGATGCTTATGCTCTGGATGTAGAAGAATATCTTTCCAAGATTCATCCCTACTCTGACTCGATTGACGAGGTGCATTCAGTCGGAGGCCTTCATCCGGAGTGGGATGTGAAACACTACCAAAATCTGTTTAGTGCGACTCGTGAGAGATATCCCCATATTAGCATCAAAGCCCTAACTGCAGTAGAGATCAAGCATATTGCTGATGTTTCCTCTCTTTCGATAATAGATACTCTTTCTATTCTTAGAGATTCGGGATTGGGTAGCATTCCAGGCGGAGGGGCTGAGATTCTTGTTGACAATATTCGCGATATTATCTGCAGGGGTAAGGAAAGTAGCCAAGAATACCTAGACATCCATAGGGCTGCACATCATTTAGGCATTCCAAGCAATTGCACGATGTTGTTTGGTACTGTGGAAAGTATCGATGACAGAATCACTCATCTAATCAAACTTAGAGAGTTGCAGGATGAAACCTCAGGATTCCAGTGTTTTGTCCCTTATCCTTTCCTCCCAGATTCATCTCGATTACCAGAAGCTCAACTGGCAAGTGGAAACGAAATACTCAGAATGATAGCAGTTAGTAGATTGATGCTTGATAACATCCATCACATCAAAGCGTATCGTATGAATATCGGAGATTCCTTGTCAGAATTGGCCATTAGATGTGGTGCTGATGATATTGATGGAACTGTAATACATGAATCCATAATGCATCTGGCTGGTTCCACAGCACCATTGAAGCACGACATTGATGACTTGTGCAGGTTGATTGAAAGATCTGATGGTAAAGCAGTAAAGAGAGATACAACATATTCTCACTTTGAAAGAATGGCGTCCACTGAATTAGATAGACCGCGAAGATTGTCGATGGTGAGATGATGAATTTCGACGTTCCTACATGGCAGAAGACGATAGGAAGGGTAGCATTCCTGAATTGTGACCCTTTGTATCATGACCTCTCTGAAGAGTGGAAGATACTTGCTGCTCCACCCGCGTGGCTTACTGGGCACTTGCTCAGGAAGGATTGCTTGATTGCACCCATCCCTGCAGCTGATTGGGCACTGAACAAGGATGAATTGGTATTGGTTCCTGAATTGGGAATTATTTCTGATGGAGCAGTAGGTAGCGTCTTGTTGTTCGGGAATAGAGAGATTGAAGAAATGCGCGATGTAGCACTGCCGACCGATTCAGCAACTTCACGAAGGTTGTTGATGTATCTCTTGAACAAAAGAGGCCATGACCCGCGTCCAGTAGAAATGGGGCCCGATCTAGAATCTATGCTAGCGCGTTGTGATGGGGCGCTATTGATTGGCGATAGAGCACTTCACGAGGCTCAGAAGAATCCAGATATGGTGAGAATGGACCTTGGGATGGAGTGGAAGGACATCACAGGCCTGCCCATGGTATTTGCAGTGTTTGCTGCTCCTCGCGATGCCCCAGTGCACATGATTGCCAAAGCACATGATGAACTCATGCAAGCGCTTCAACGCTTCAGCGACATCGAAGCAAGAGAACGAATCATCAGTGAAAGTTCACGCAGAAGTTCATTCTCTACTGAACGTATTGACAGATACTTCGATGAAGTACTGTATCGATTAGATTCGGAAGCCGCTTTAGGATTGACGACTTTCATGTCAGAAGTTCTTGGTATTGAAGAGGATTTGAACTTCCTCGTGGTCTAGTCATCCTTTGAACCAGTCAACATGCCCAGCGCCTTATCCATGGCTGAGTCTTCATCATCATCTGATGGCTCAAACGCATCACTGACTTCAGATTTGAGCGGTTTTGTAATCCGCTTTTTGGAGGAGGTCTTCTTTGCCGCATCTTCTTCTGGTGCTTCAGATTCCTTCTTTTCCTTCTTTTCCTTCTTTGGATTACGCCGTTTCACCTTTCTGCGAGATTTGCTCTTTTCAACTGGCTCTTCAACTTCTTCCACAACTTCAGCCTTCTTCACTTTACGAACCTTAGGAGCTTCAAATTGATCATATTCAGTCTCCCACGCAGAATCATGGTAGACTCCATCAAGGCCGTAATCATATTCATCTTCAGCACTTGCAATATCCGCGAGAACCTTTCTCTTAGAACCTGAAGGTTTAGCGTCACTGATTCTCTGCCTTCTGGCCTTGACCGGCTTATCTTCACTCGGCTGATAAGGAATCTTTGCTGCCCTGCGGGTTGAGCCGCGAGGAGGTCCACGTTTTGGTTTCGGAGGTGATTGATCAGAATTCTGTGTCCACACCTCTTCTTCATCGTCGAATTCCTCCTCCTCAAACTCTTCCTCCTCAAATTCTTCAGTTTCGTAAAAGTCCTCTTGTTCCTCTTCCTCTTCCTCTTCTTCTTCATCTCCATCAACTGAACTCCTTAGTAGGGCTGAAGAGATAGCCTTGTTTTGTTTCATTATTAGTGCAGCGCCCCCTATCATGCCTAGAATACTGCCTATTGGAAGCCATAGATTAGCCAAGATGAAAGACATCACCAAATCATCAACTCCGGGAGCAGAGGCAGGAACCTCATCCATGAATACCGTGATTGTGCCATCTTCCTTTACCCACATCTTGATTGATGAATCTACGGCCATTGAATGTGTGAAATCCATGCTAACGGGGAATTGTGGTGCAATCAATGCCGAACTTCCAGTTGGTGATTCTGAAACACCCTTTACTGTGATATTATATGGTGCCAAAGGAGGGGCTGAAAGGTCGAATGTAGTCACCCATGTTAGAGTTGCACGCAAGCTCAGGTCGCCGAAATTATTTGTGGAGATGCCATCAACCGAATCACAAGAAAGTGTTCCATTTGTCAATTGCGCTCCTTCGATATTCAGCAGCGTTTGCCATTGGTCCACAACATCCCTTTCAAGGATATTATCGCACATGGCTAATGACATCCATGACAATTCATCTACATCGATCTTGTTATCATCTATCAATAGTGAAGTGGTCAGATTTCTCAACGCGTTGGAATCATATCTATCATATGTGATACTATCACTGATTATCAAAGTCTGAGAGTCGATCTTAAATTCCACATTTCTGATGAATTCTGGGTCTGCTGATTTACTACAATCCGTATTTGTGGAACAACTCAAATCATAGATGTCATTGATACCATCCCCATCATCATCAGCATCGATCGAATCAGGAACTCCATCGCCGTCAAAATCAGGGCCAGATTCACCATATCCGGCAGCCTTGTAATTCGACTGATATGTCCCCACATGTATGGTTCCAGTACTAGTCACCATGGTCTGACCATCAACTGTAATATCGAATGCTCTGACTTGATGCCCGATATATGTGATTTCGTCTATTATCCAATCCGTTGCCCTGACTCGTTGCAAAGATGGCAGGAGATGAGATTCCAAAACAAAAATGTGGTCTCCATCATCACTCCATTTGATTTGTTTAGCCGAAAGGAAATCGATAAATGAATCTTCAATCAAGGTCCCATTCATCCAGAAAGTCTGAAATTGTCCATTACTCTCCAATACCGAGTAAGTCAATGAATCAGGAGAAATGACACAATCAGCAATCTCATCCTCAAATTCATGGGAAGAGGTCAGTGAAAAATCAGACATGTCCCACAATCCAACTACTCCATCCAATCCCCCGGTGATGGCAATTTCTCCACCGGTTCCATAATCGCTGCAACGCATTTCATCAACATGTAGATTCTCAAGGTGCCCTAGAACTTCCAAATCAGGAAAACTCAATTCAAATGCATCTTTATTCTGCCCTTGAACCAGTATCTTATCACCACTATCAGTGAAGGAAATATCTTGAGGTTTCTTTCCATTGTTGAAGCCGCTTCCAAATTCACTCCAATCAGCGGTCGCGTATATGCGCAGGGCAGTACTTTGTGGCGTGTCTGATTTCAGACCTACTGCTAGAAAATCTCCTGAAGGTGAAAACTCCAGCGCCGTTGCATGATCTTCAACGCTTAGCCTCGCCAACAACTCCCGAGTTTCAATACTGGTTATGGCCACATAGCCTTCAGTTCCAGTAGCAAGAATTGTTTCATCTGGTGAAATTGCAACTGAGATTGTCTCATCAAAACTCTTCTTTCCCGCAGTGTGAACGCCTACATATCCAAGGCCACTTGGAGAAATTGCAGCAGCAAGCCCAGTGAGGGTGATGAAACTGATGAAAATCAGTACGATGGAAGACAACTTTGCTGCGGCCACAGTACTTCCTCTAGATGCCCCAGCAGATAGACAAAGATAGAATCTTTCCCGAATCTGCATCTTTAGAGCCAATAATTGCTCAACGACACGATTCTCAACCCCTACTGCCTAACTTGAAGTAGAATCCATGATTGGCCGAGCCATGGCAGCAACTCTTCCCCTGGATGAAGATGGCCGAATGATAATTCGAATTGGTCATTCTCCCGATCCTGATGATGCATTCATGTTTCACGCCTTGACCACTGGATTGATTGAAACACCCGGCTATAGATTCGTTCATGAATTACAGGATATCGAGACTTTGAATCACAGGGCAATGAACAATGAGTTAGAAGTTAGTGCAATCAGTATCCATTCCTTCCCCGAAGTTGCACAAGAATATGCGCTGATGAATTGTGGAGCCAGTATGGGTGAAGGATATGGTCCAATGGTAGTAGCACTTGCTGGAAAGTCTATCAATGACGTGAAGAATGGTCTGATTGCGATTCCTGGAAAGAAGACAAGTGCATATCTTGGCCTCAGATTGGCATGGGGTGATGTTCAAACAGAAGTAATTGCATTCGATCAAATTTTTGAAGCGATCTTGGATGGAAGAGTTGATGCTGGATTAATCATACATGAAGGTCAATTGACCTACCCAGAACATGGTCTTGAGGTCCATCTTGACCTTGGAATCTGGTGGGCTGAACAGAACAGTGGATGGCCTATGCCCTTAGGTGGGAACATTGTACGTAAGGACCTAGGAGAAGAATTGATGAAAGATATCACAAAATGGACACGAATGAGTATAGAATATGCCATATCAAATCCTGAACAGGCTCTTGCTTTCGCAAAATCATGGGGACGAGGCATTGATGATGCAACGAATGAGAAATTTGTCGGCATGTATGTCAACCAACGTACGATTGATTATGGTGAAGAAGGAAGGGCATCGGTGAGACACTTCTTGAAACAAGGGCAAGAGATTGGGCTGATAGATTCTAATTTCAGCGCCAATGATATGCAATTCATCGGTTCAGGGGAATGAAGATGAGAGAAGAGAAATTTCCACGAGTGAGTGGTTTTGGTTCAGTTGACCCTGCCCCGCCATCTCCAGACACGAATATATCAGAATTGAAAGAAGTCTTACTTGATTCAGATGAGAGAATGTTTCAACGCATGAGGGCCGTGTTTTCGTTACGAAACATCGGTGGCAAGGAGGCAGTAAATGCATTATGTAGCGGCTTTTCTTGCAAATCAGCATTATTGAAACATGAATTGGCATATGTTCTCGGACAGATGCAAGATTCAAGCGCATTACCTGCCTTGGTCGGTATACTAGATGATGTCGAAGAACATGTGATGGTTAGGCATGAGGCTGCAGAAGCGATGGGAGCGATTGGAGACATGCGAATAGAATCCACACTTCGCAAGCATCTTGATGACCCTAACCCCGAAATCTCTGAATCATGTGAAGTTGCACTCGATCTGCTATACTTCTCACAAAGCCCTGATGCTGCTGAAACCAACTGGTGAATGCTCACATTCAAAGACCTGAAGCCCAACGCAGTAGTGATACCGATGCCACATGACCATGTCCCTCTAGCCCAATCTCCCAATGGGGAACTTGGACCGCTATGTCACGGTTGTGGCATTCGCTTGACTTTTGGTCAATCGATCCCTATTGATGAACACTATGCATGTTGGGATTGCTATCAGCAAATCACTGGTCGCGGCGCTGCTACTACTGGCAAGGAAGCCGAGAAGCGTTTCTATCGTTGATTTGACCGCGTCATTCATCACCCCTCGGCCTCACAGCAGTTCCGAGGTGTGATGCATGGTCAAAGGCTGGGCAGTATTCGCGCACCGATTTGAACAGCATTATCGAACTTTCAAGCCTTGGACTCCACCGCGACTGAGGACTAGAGAGTGGATGCTGCTGCCATTTGGCGGTGGAACTCCTAGAAGGCATGTTGGATTCCAAGATACTGCAGGCATCAAGAGACATCTTGTGGATAGAACTCCTCATTCAGTGTTCTACAGCACTGCATATTGGAAAGACCCTACAATATACAAGATGAAAGAGAAAGGGTGGCTAGGTGCTGACTTGATTTTCGATCTCGATGGAGACCACTTACCAGGTGTTGTCGATACTGATTTCATCGGAATGCTTGAGCAGATCAGAGAACAGGCTTGGCGACTATGGAATGATTTCTTGGAGCCTGAGTTCGGTTTCAACGAGAAATTTCTGCAGTTGACATTTTCTGGCCACCGAGGTTTTCACCTTCATTATCGCGACCCGAATTTGGCCCATCTCGATAGTGAAGCAAGAAGAGAATTGGTATCTCATATCCGTGGAGATGGGGTTGATGTCGCATCATTGCTGCCTCGTTCATCTGATGCAGATGCCAGTGGGTGGGCTCGAAGATTACGTACAGGACTTTCAGAGACTCTCAATAGATTGGACAAAGTTCGAGAAGGAGAGGGGAAGGAAGTGAAGCAAATCATCGATACTTACGTTGATTCATTGAAAAGGTCGGCGAGGATTCGCGGCTTGAAGAAGAGTCGAGGGAAGAAGGCAGTGGAAGATATTGCAGACTTGGTAGCTCATCCGGCAAGAAGAGCAAAGTTGGAAGCGGGAAACCTGAATGCCCTTGGTGGAAGAGGTAGCGATTCCAACTACTACAGGGATGCATTCATCGACATTCTGCAAAATGATTCTGCCGTAGTTCTGGGTAGTGCCGGGGAGACTGACGAAGTAGTCACTGTTGACTGCCATAGAGTCATCAGATATCCTACTTCATTACATGGCAAGTGTGGTTTACGAGTAACCGAATTTCCTCTAAGTCGTTTAGATCCCGATGGAGGCAATCCATTTGATCCCCTGACCGAAGCTGTTGCCTTACCTCAGGATGGAAAGATGAAAATTGAGATAACTGCTGAGGAGATAAATACGCGGATTGGTGAGTTCCACGCGGAAGGAACAACAGGGGATATCATGGAGATGCCCGAGGCTGCTGCAGCCTTTGTAGTACTGAAGGGATGGGGTTCTTTGATTTCATAATCCAAAAACAGTATATTTCTTGCGGACTCCCACACTCTTATTCGGTCAATGTTAAAGAAGAAGGGCAAGGTGCCCGTTTCACCCGTAGGGTGATGTCATGGGACGCAAGAAGAAGAAGAAGGGTGCTCCAGCACCTGCCTTGGGAGGTCTTCCACCTCTTCCTCCTCCGCCTGGCGCGGCTGCTGCAATTCCTCCACCACCCCCTCCGTCTGGTGATGCAATTCCACCCCCTCCAAGTGCTCCAATTCCAATCCCACCACCTCCTGCTGCCCCAGCAAAACCCGCAAAAGGCATCTTGGAAGGCTCCTCTGCACCTACAATTTCTGGCCTAGCGCCACCTGATATGAGTAAAGAGAAGAAGAAAGATGGCTATGATTCTCTGTGGAAGCGAGGCAGTAGTAAGCCACTGCAGCAGGTATATGGACACATTGATCGCTTAGGAGAGGGCGAGGTCGGCAGTCTTCTCGACAGATATGCTGACAGATTCGGGCATCAACTGGACCGTGAGATCATCGTGAAGCGAAAGGCTGAACATGATTCAAAAATTGCTGAAATCAGAGATGCGCCAACCATTGAACTTCTAGATGATGAAGATGACCTTGAAGAATTTGAAGAGGCCGACGAAGAAGAAATAGAGGAGGAATCCTCCATTGATGAAGATGAAGATTTCGAGGAAGTTGCTGATGATGATGGATTTGAATCCGAACTCGATGAAGAAACTCTAGAAGAGTTGAATGCACGGAAGGGTGAATTAGAAGCCAGCATCAAGAAATTGAAACCAAAATACCAATTGGCCAAACAGAAGAACCAGGCGTCTAAATTGAAGAAGTTGAAGCCCCGTTTGGAACAATTGATAAACGAGCACAAATCCATCAAAGCAGTCATTGCAGGAGAGATGCCGTTGTCATCTCTTAGTGCCGAAGAAGAAGTGCAGCATCACGAATCTGATATTTTTGCTGAATTCGTCTCTATTGTAGACAATCTACTGGCCAAACTACCAGATCCTGATGCATTCATCCGCAGTGATTCCTTTGAGTTGTATGCAGCTGTAGCAGGAAATCCAGAAAACGCTGATGATAATGACAGGGCCGAGTTCTTTGCAATGGTCGATTCACTTCTATTGGAACTGCCTGAGGATGAAATAAGGGCATTTACACAATCGGACGAATTCGCTGTTTACAGTGAAGCCGGCTCACAATATGGAAGTTGATACACATGGGATTACTTGACAAGGCAGGAGAAATTGACAAAAAACCAGCAAAGGCTGTACCTAAGGCCAAAGCAGCCCCTAAAGCAAAGGCTGCTCCTAAAGCAAAGGCTGTACCTAAGGCCAAAGCAGCACCTAAAGCAAAGGCTGCTCGACCTGCCCGTGAGAGAGTAAAGAGAGATCGTCCTGCAAGAGATTTTCCTGCCGATTTCATATCTGCCGGAAAGACAAATCGTGCGGCAGCGTGGGTTGTTAACTTCTCTTGGAATTGGGGGGTCCTGATTGCGGTCATGTCTCTGCTGATATTCACAGGCACTGGAGATATGACATGGCCGTTGGTGGCTGGGCTCTTGCTCCCGTTGTCGAATGTCTTTATCATTCCAGCAAAATTTGGTAGAAATATAGGAGAATTCGTGTCTAGAACAAAATATGTCAGTTGGAAGGGTGAGAAGCCCATATTCCTTCATGGAATCTTGACAAACATTAACACTCCAATGATGTTCTTGGGATTGGGTTTCCTTGCAGTATCAGGAATAGGAAACACTGGCACTGGTAATGAGATTGATGCAAAAATGATAACGCTATGTCTGCTATGTTTCGCCTTCCCCCTTTCTGAATACATCTTCAAGAAGATTGTTGGTAAAGAGAGTCAACAAGGCATGTGGGACAAAATGTTTGGAGCATATCTTGTACATCACGTTCCTTCTGGAAAGGAAACTGGCTGGCTAGCACGGTTGGAAAGCCTAGGAGAATTTGGGGCAAAGAGAATTGCTAAGATTGATGAGAAGCGCGCTGCTTCTGATGCGGATGATGATTCATGAAACACGTAGTCTCTAGAAAGGCCACTCATCAACATGCCATAGAGTATGTTCTCCTCACCTTGAGTGTTGTATCGCTCTCATTAAGTCTAATGTTTGCATTTGTCAAAGAGACTACATCAACTAATGTGCTTCTTTCTATCGTCGCACTGGTTCTAGCCTTGTTTCTATTGACTCAATCATTCAGAATTTGGATATTGAGATATATTTTCAGACCACCAAGAAGAAGAGGCGAATGTATTTCTGAATCAGGATGGGAAACTGTTTCTGCTGAAAGAGAAGGAGTTCCAATCCATGCTCATATGAAGTGGAAAAATATTGGTTCTGCACCCTTGATACTATTTCTACACGGATGGAGTTCCGACTCACGTAGATCTCAGAACAGATCCATAGGCTTGGAGGGTTTTCATATTCTCGCAATGGACCTTCGAGGGCATGGCCACTCCCCCGATGACCAAGAATTCACTGCACTCAAATGTGCTAAAGATGCAGTTACATTGCTCGAATCCTTGCCAAAAGAAAGATTCTCCAATATCGCAATCTATGGACATAGTCTAGGTGCATTCATAGCTCTCAAAATCAGTTCTGAAATGGAGGGC
>CAXRJY010000073.1:0-4503 GCA_964230915.1 Candidatus Poseidoniaceae archaeon
AGGCCAGAAGACCTACTGCTCAAGCCCCTAGTATTCTTGATACTGGGGCGGAACCCAGTATGACATGGGAGGAGTTGAAAGAGATTGAAGGAGGGATTCTACTATTGGAATCTCACGACCTTCTCAGTCTGAAGGATGAACTTCAGCAAGTCAGAGAAGAATTGCTTTCATTAGGTCCTAATTTTGATGATGACCCATCAGGGCATAGATTGTCCAAGCAATTGGCAGCAGCAAGTGAAGGATTCACTTGTGAAGGATTCCGATTAGCCATCATTGCAACAACTTGGGCAGAATTCGACAAACGAACTGCATTGGCATTGAAAACCATGGAAGGGCGAGACAAGTGGGGTTTTCTCAAATCTCAAGGTGTGATGATTACAGATGAAGCACCCCTGCCTGAGAATGCTAAAGTTGCACATATGTTCCCTGGTCAAGGAAGTCAATATGTTGGTATGACAAATGATCTGAGTAAGAGGTTCTCTGGTGTGGCAGCAGTCTGGAAACGGGCTGATGAAACGATGGTTGAAATTCTTGATGGCGAGACTTTGTCGAGTTTCGTTCTTCGCGATGGATTGGGTGAACAGGAACGCGCTGAAGCGGAAGAGAAACTCAAGCAGACCGAGTACACTCAACCTGCAATGTTGGTCGCTGATTTGGCAATAAATCAGATTCTAGCCGATCATGGAAGAAGACCAGACATGGTTGCGGGCCATAGTTTGGGAGAATATGCTGCCTTGATGGTTTCTGGAATCCTTGGAATGGATGGAGCATTGCGGGCTGCTGCAGCACGCGGTACTGAGATGGGGGCCGTAGAGATTGCAGATAGAGGATTAATGGCTTCAGTGTCAGCCGATTACAAGATAATCGCAGAGGTCATCGAGTCATCGGAAGGATATGTCATTGCAGCGAACAAGAATTCACCAAAGATGACAGTGATTGCAGGCGATACTCCTTCTGTCAAGGCAGTAATGCGTAGATTCGAAGGCCTTGATATTGATTGTGTGGTACTACAGACCAGCCATGCTTTCCATTCAACCATCGTTGAACCTGCTGCTGAACCACTTCGCCGTTTCTTGGAGAGTCTAGAGATCAATCTACCAGAGATTCCGATTACCTCGAATGTAGATGGCGAATTCTACCCGATGAGTA
Source organism: Candidatus Poseidoniaceae archaeon (assembly GCA_964230915.1). Classification (GTDB taxonomy): domain Archaea; phylum Thermoplasmatota; class Poseidoniia; order Poseidoniales; family Poseidoniaceae; genus UBA226. The sequence continues at coordinate 1,150 of CAXRJY010000073.1, forward strand.
GAGATTCTGGACGTACGGCGAAACAACAAATTCTGGATAAATTAGCACCACAGATGGCTAGTGCTGTTGAGTGGACCAAACAGATTGAGACGATGTATTCCTCAGGGGCTCGTCTATTCGTTGAAGTTGGACCCAAAAGAGCCCTCACAGTCTTTGCCTCACAGATACTTGAGAATAAGCCGCATATCTCAATCATGACCAATCACCCTAAGTTCGGAGGTATTTCTTCTCTGTTCAATGCCTTGGCTGGAATGGCGATAGCAGGGCGGCCATATCGATGGCCGCGTTCAGATTCACCCTTGCTCACAGATGCTTTCCGAGCAGGGCCATTGGAGCTTTGGGAAGAGTACACATCTCCATCTGTAGAGCCTGAGATTCCGGCAACAGCACCTGAACCGATGCCGGTGAAAGAAGAGCCAGTAATCCAGATTGAGGAAACAAATCCAGAAGAATTGGAGATTGAATGGATTTCAACAATTCTTTCCGGTGTCAGCGGATATCCTCCGAGTATGTGCCGAGGCAATGTCGACTTGCGAACAGGTCTTGGCCTTTCAGAGCAAATAGTTCAGTCAGTGTTCAATTCCCTCGAGAAACAAGGTCGAGTCAATGCCTCATTCGATACATCGAAGATCAAGACCGCTGCTGAGATTTGTGAGTGGGTTGAAGGAGTGCCATCTTCATTCAAGATGCCCAGTTCACCATCCAAACCGAAGCAGCGACCTGAAGCAGCATCAGTAGCTCCAACCAATACTGTCGAGAAGGTGGTCGAAGTCGAGAAAGACCCCTTGCAAGAGAGGAAGAAAAATCCATTTGTGGTCACTGGTATCAGCCTAGGTCTCCCGGGAGAAGGCAAGGTATTCGATGACGACAATTTCGAGAAATTGGTCAGGGGAGAAACTTGTTTGAGAGAAGTTCCTGATGAATACAAACAGAAGATTCTCGATAAGAACATCGTTCGTTTGATCAAGGGCCGAGATGGACAGGCGAGGATTGAGGCTGCTGAAGAATTCAGTGACATTCCACAACTTGCAGGGATGGCAGGAGAATTCGATATCACTGAAGAGTTTGGAGTGGATGCCAAGATTGCGAGGTCATGGGATACCACAACTCAATTGGCTACTGCGGCAGGACTCATTGCTCTAAGAGATGCAGGGATTCCGCTGACACCCGAAGAAAAGGTTGGGAAGGGCGGTTTGAGATTGATCACAAATTGGCAGATTCCTCAAATCTATCGAAACCGAACGGGGGTCATCTTTGCTTGTTGCTTCCCAGGAACTGCAAAGACAGTTGAACACAGTGCCAAGAATGGAGACGATGGCGATGGGCATTTCGACCGTTCATATCTGTTCCAGATATTGAACATGGGGCATTCACAATTTGCTCAATACACTGGAATAAGAGGGCCAAACACAACAATCAATCTAGCATGTGCATCAACCGCAGCAGCATTCACAGTGGCTGAGGATTGGCTTGCTACAAATCGTTGTGATAGAGTTGTGATAATCAGTGCAGACAATGTGACTGGCCCAGACCTTTGGGAATGGATAGGTTCTGGTTTTGCCGCCAGTGGCGCTGCTTCGACTAGTAACGTTATCGAGGAGGCAGCACTTCCTTTTGATAAGCGTAGAAATGGCCTGATTCTAGGAATGGGTGCTGCAGCATTCGTTATTGAGAAGAAGAGTGATGCTGCCGAACGTGGAGTACAAGGATATGCAGAGTTACTTGGGGCTCATATCGCAAATTCATCATACCATGGAACCAGACTAGATGTTGAGCATGTTGCGGGTGAAGTCAACCATTTCGTTTCACAGATGGAAGATCGATGGGGATTGAATCGTCAGGATATCGCACCAAATACGTTCTTCTACAGTCACGAGACATACACCCCTGCTCGTGGTGGTTCTGCGCAGGCAGAGGTCAGAGCGCTGAGAGAGACATTTGGTGATTCAACAGATTCCTTGGTCATCTCAAACACCAAGGGTTTCACAGGGCATCCGATGGGAGTTGGAATTGAAGATGCATCAATGATACATGCATTGAATACAGGTCGCGCCCCACCTATTGCTAATCACAAGATGGTAGACCCAGAGTTAGGAGACCTCAACCTCTGCAAGGGTGGTGACCATGATGGTATGAGATTCGGTCTTCGTTTCGCAGCAGGCTTTGGAAGTCAGGTTGCAATCACTTTCTGGAAAGCCTGTGAAATTGAGGGTTTGCGCATTGATGTGGATAGGCTGATGCAATGGAATCGAGAATTGGCAGGCACGAATGATCTTCAACTCAAGGTGTTGAAAGGGAAACTCGTAGCGTATCTTGATGGAGATGAGAATCTACATGGAGGAGTTCAAGGTGCTGAATGGGACCCAGCGAATGGTGTAGAGGAAACCGAACCAGTCTCAGTTCCAGACCCAGAACCCGAACCAGAATCCGAACCTGAGGCTCAATTGAAGGAAGATTCTGAACCATCTCCACCTATGGAGAGTATCGCAGGTACGACATCTACCATCCTTGACAGAGATAGTGTGTCGGATTCAGTTGTTGAAGTGGTGGTGGAGCATACAGGATATCCCGCAGACTTCATTGAACTGGACCAGGACCTTGAGGGCGAATTGGGAATTGATACAGTAAAACAAGCAGAGATAATGGGGGACATTCGCGAACGATATTCCCTTCCTGTCGATGAATCATTCATTCTTTCGGATCACCCAACTCTCAATCACATGATTGAATACATTCTGTCCATGTCTACTGGAGGAGTTGGAACCATTTCTGCAACGGAGACAGAGTCTGAACCTGAATCAGAACCAGAACCTGAACCTGAACCAGAACCGGAACCTGAGGGCGAATTGATAGACGCTCCTGTTGTAGAATCGCAGGAGGAAATAGTGGTTTCAGCGATTGGAGTTCAGGATAGAACCGAGATTCAGAATGGCGTTGTCGCAGTTGTGGTTGAGCATACGGGGTATCCTGCAGATTTTATTGAAATGGATCAGGACCTCGAAGGAGAACTAGGAATTGATACGGTCAAACAAGCTGAGATGATGGGCGATATACGCACGAAGTTCTCACTTCCAGTGGATGAAGCGTTCAGTCTGGCTGAACATCCTACATTGAATCATTTCGTGGAATACATTGTCAAAATGAAAGGCGGAAGCACAACATCAGCCGAACCTGAGTTGGAATCTGTTCCGGAGTCCGAACCCGAGCCAGAGCCAGAACCAGAACCCGAGCCCGAACCAGAACCCGAACCCGAACCGGAACCAGTTGTTTCCGAAGAGGAATCTGTAAGCACCTCTGCACCATCTGCTGTAGAGGATTTAGGAGATATCGAGACAAAGGTTGTTCAAATCGTTG
>CAXRJY010000074.1:0-14776 GCA_964230915.1 Candidatus Poseidoniaceae archaeon
TTCGATCACCAATTCATCGACATTGAGTTGTAACTCTGCCACCATCTCTTCTGCTTCAGCCAATTGTTCCGCAGCGATGTCTACCTTCTGTGATTCTAGGCCATGGGCTAATTTCGCTTCATTCAACGCCTCTGACATCGACTGATATTTCTCATTGGCCTTACCTTGAGCACGAGTCAGTTCAATGGTTTGCCTATCTCCTTCTAACAAAGCCTTACGCGCATCTTGCTCAGCATTCTCTGCCTTTTTCAAATCGGCATCAGCCTCAATCATGGTCTGCTCCGCTCTTGCAACCTCAGAGAGGTGGTTTTTGTGAGCGGTCTCGGCTTCTTCGGCATCCTGCTGAATCAAATCAATTGATTCAAGAGCATCTTCCACGGATTCTTCTGCATCGGAAATTCGGTCCTTGTTCCGATCTGTGGAAATTCGCATGTCATTGATTCGATTCATCATTTCAGCGCTATCATCTCCGAGAACCTCGGCCATCTGGCGAGATACTTCAGCAAGGCGGTCGTCGATATCAAGGAGTTCCTTCTCACCTTCTTGTACAATGGCTCGAAGTTTCTTGGCATCCTCGCCATATCTTGATTGTTCATTGACGATGAAATCGATTTCCTCCATCCTCGAACGATGCAATGAATGCATCAATGTGATTTTGGCTTCATCCAATTGCTCTTGCAATTCGCGATATTTGAGCGCTGCTTGACGCTCTTTCTTGAGATCCTTCATTCTAGCGCCAAGTTCCTCCTCCAGCAACTGGATTCTTTCGAGATATTCCTCCACCTGGCTCTTCTGTCGCTCAGCCTTCCTGATCTCATCATCATAGGAAGTGACGCCCGCAACATTGTCCAACACTTTGCGCCTTGACATTGCAGTCATCTTGGCCAGACCTGTAACGTCTCCTTGAAGGACGATGTTGTATCCATCCGCTCTTGCATTGGTCTCAGAAAGTAGTCGGCGGAATGATTTCTGGGAACTCTCCTCTCCATTGAGAAGATACTTGGAAACTACATTGTTGGTCTTGGTCAAGCGGATGGTACGAGTCAATCGTATCTCATCTGTATCGACGCTCATTCTACGGCGGCCCTTCTTATCAGCAGGGTTGTCAAGAATCAATGTGACCGTGCAATGCTTTGCAGGCTTGTTTCGACTGCCTCCATTGAAAATCAAGTCCTTGGCATTGCCTGCTCTGAGGCTCTTGTTGGAACGTGGTCCAAGTACGAATTGAATCGCATCTCCACAGTTTGATTTTCCAGAGCCATTCGGCCCAGTAATCGCAGTAAATCCTCGGTCGAGTGGAATTACCACTTCGTCCTTGAATGACTTGAAATTCTCCATCTCCAAAGCCTTGAGATGCACCCTATCCCCTCTGTAGATGATGACCTTTAGTCAACATCAGACTTTCAGGGTCTATTGACGGGTAATAAGGGCTACGCACATCGAGTAGAACTACAAGGCGATTGGAGCACCCCTACAATTTCGCCATAAGTTGGAAATCAACCTTGAATCAAAGTTCACCAGTGCCGCCACACTGTGCACAACCCTGGCCGCTGCAGTAATGACAGGTGCGGCCTGTTTCAAAGGCACCATCATCGTACAAACCGCGCTCAAAGGAATCTTCCCACTGATCAAGTTTCATCGCTTTTCTCATCTCACCAATGGTCCTGAAATCTCCGACTCCCTTGACCTTGTGTTTGCCTGCGAATGGGTCGCCTATGCGATTGTCTCGGAACATCTTCTCTTGAATCGCCATACTGTGTCCATCAGCCACCATTCCGCCACCTTCCTCATGTTTCTCCTTGAGGCCGATTGTGTGCTTTCGCATTGACATTCCATTTAGAATCGAGCGCAAACCGAGGAGACCGAATACTGAGTAAATGATGACTGAAGGCAGCGGAAGACCGGTCAAGCCCTCGAAATCTATTGGCTGACCATCAGGTGATAGGTAGCCCATCGAATCAAGTCCGATGAGGATGAAGAATGTCAACCCGAAACTCATCTTGATCTTTGCAGAACGCATTCTCTTGGCCAACTTCTTGTTGGCTGCTCCGCCACCGCCCTTACCGCGGCGTCCTTTCTTCTTCTTCGGCAAAACCCCAACAAGCAACGGAATTAGACCGATGCACAAGCCGATGAGATCGTGCAACTCGTACAGTCCTGTTGCGCCAACACAATCCTCTATTTCGGATTCATCCTCAAAGTCCCCACTGAGTGCCTTGGAACAGGTATCAGTAGCGATGTTGTTCCACATCAACTTAGCAGGTTCGCCACCGAAGGAGCCGAGTCCGACATGGACATTGACAGCTGCGACACCGATGATGAACACGCCGAGAACGACGGCGATGATGCGCGGAATCTTACTCCCCATCGAACAGCGTACGATTACACCCCTCCATAGTGCTATCGGGAACAACGGTATCGATGTTGACTTCACGATATCTTGAACAACAAGGTCGAATGGAACAGGATTGGAGCCCATGGCACATATCTTGGTGGTCGGCTCAGGCATTGCAGGATTGTTTGCAGCCTTGCGTTGTGCTGAATCGGGGCACAGGGTCAGTATCATCACAAAAAGCGCCCCTCGTGATTCATCCACAAATTGGGCACAAGGTGGAATCGCTGGCATCCTTGACAAGACCGATGGAGTTGCTCTAGATGCTCATATCAGCGATACAATAGCCGCAGGAGATGGACACTGCGACGAGGATATCGTAAGAATCGTATGCATGGAAGCAGGAGACCGAATAAGGGACCTATTGACGATTGGAGTCAGATTTGACACAGGCTTTGATGGAGAATTTGATCTGGCTAGAGAAGGTGGGCACTCATCTTCGAGAATTCTACACGCAAAAGATGCGACTGGTGCTGAGATTGAAGGCGCTTTGATGGCTGCAGTGAAAGGTTCAGAGTTGATTTCCATGTACCCCGATCATCTTGCTGTTGACCTTATCCTGGATGATAAGGCTGCAGAGTGTAGAGATATCGTTGGACTCTGGTGTCTTGACCGAGCAGAACAGATGGTTACCTTTGCTGCAGATGCGGTTCTGATTGCGACCGGAGGTGCTGGCCAACTCTATAGACAGACTACCAACCCCCATGTTGCTTGTGGTGATGGGATCGCCATGGCGGTGCGCGCAGGAGCCCGCACCAGAGACATGGAGTTCGTCCAATTCCACCCTACGGCCCTTGCACTTGAAGGCGATAGGCCATTCTTGATCACCGAAGCACTGAGAGGACATGGTGCAGTATTGCTGACAAGAGAAGAGTATGATGAATGGAAGAATAGCGGCGGAACTCCAGAAGAGTACTCATTCACCTTGAAATACAGTACAGCAGCAAGCCTTGCAACCAGAGACATTGTAGCCAGAGCGACCGATGAAGAATTGAAAAAAAGCGGACAGGATAGCGTTTTCTTGGTGACCGAGCATCTTGACAATGATGTTGTGGACCGTTTTCCAACCATTGAATCGCGCCTACAAAGACATGGGATTTCATTGACCAAGGACCCGCTGCCAGTTTCTCCAGCAGCGCACTATTTCGTTGGAGGATTAGCAGTTGACAGAAACGGTGGAGTCTTACAGGCTGATCTTGAACGCGTGATTGGGGGCTTGTATGCAATAGGAGAGGTTGCTTGTACTGGAATGCATGGAGCAAATCGTCTAGCATCCAACAGCCTGCTTGAAGCTGTGGTTTTCGCACACAGGGCCTCGGAACATCTGATTGCTGATGTCGAGGAGTCTAGGCCTCGTGAACTCCCCGATTGGAGAGCCGATGAAATGGTTGAGATGAGAGAACACGCTCCTCTTGTTCACGATAGAGCAGCCCTGCAATCCACAATGACTGATGATGTAGGATTGGTCAAATCAAATGCGCGACTTCAGCGCGCTGAAAGGCGGCTTGCATTGTTGAAAGAAGAAGTCGAAAGACTATGGCAAAGATGCAAACCAAGCAAAGAACTGGTACAATTACGCAACATGGTACAAGTTGCCCAAAGAGTATGTTCTGCCAGCATTGAACGGAAGACCAACATTGGCTTGCATTACAACAAGGACCTCACCTGATTCCATACGATTCCTCGATGGCCTTGATCAGTGCGATGAGTTGGTTGTTCAACGGAGTCGGGATTCCATGATGCTCAGCACGAGATACCACCTCTCCACAGAATGAATCGATTTCGGTCTTCTTTGCAGCGATTACATCTTGTAGCATCGAGCATCGATTGCCTGCAGTACGTTGGAGAACTTCTGTAAGAGTCTCAACAATCTCCAGTTGGCCTATTTCGATCCCTTCAACCATAGCCACTGTTCTCGCCTCTTCCATAACTGCCATCGCTTGATTCATCAATCCCGGTTGCTCGAGAATCGTTCCATTCTCAACACCACTTATTGCAGCCAAGGGGTTGATGGCTATATTGAGCAACAATTTCATCCACAGTGTCTTCTGCATGTCATCAACCCAAATTGGCGAAAGGTCCGCCTTTTCGAGAATAGAGAACAATCTGCTGATGCGTGAGTCTGCGAGTCTGGGGCTTTGCTGATTCAGTGAGCCGATACTGATGCTGCCGACTCCAGTCCAGCGAACCTCATTGAGTCCTAACCTTGTGGCTCCGTGAACCGTTGATGCTGAAAGGACACGGCTCCATCCAAGTCTGCTTGCCAGAACCTCAGAATGACCCAAACCATTCTGGATACTGATTGCGATACCATCCTCTGCAAGAACTTGTTGAGCAAGTTCTGACATCTTTGGTGTAGAAGCCGATTTTCCACAGATGAAGGCGATATCAATCTGTGAAGTAAGTTCTTCTTCACTATTCACCAAAGTGTATTCAGAAGGAGAAATCTGAATCACTTCTCCATCGGGTGAATGCAGGACTAAACCACTCCCCAATGCCTGAAGAGTAGCACCCCTTGCGAATAATGTCAGATCTTCATCCCTCAATCTTGCAGCCAATAATCCACCGATAGCACCTGGTCCGAGAATCCCAATCCTCATTCTTTCACCCCAGTTCCCAAGCAGCAAGGTGCAATTGGACCTGATCATCATCCAATTCCAACCAAGCCACAAGTGTATCTTCACTGGCTTGCCAATTCAGCAGCAGGGAAACTTCAACTCCGTCACTACTCAGATCATGTTGTAGCCAACCCGTTCCATTTCCATGGCCTCGCTCATCGAAACTCAAAGAATCTCCAATATTCAAGAATACGATCTCCATGCTTCCTGCTTCTGTAGAGTCTATTTTCCACCCTTTTGAGGGCCAATCCATTATTGGAGTGCCCGATTCCATCATGACTAGTTGTGGGCCATCAATCAATTCCCATGAATTTGAATTCTCGCCACATTGATGTAACATCCCGCCAACACTACCCGTCCAAGTGAGGTTGCCTGCGCTGAGATTTGGCCAATCGACCCTCTTCTGAATATCAGATTCCCAATTCCAACCTTCTTCCGTCACGCTTGCTTGGCGCCATGTGCCGCCACTGTTACAATCAAGTTCGCCTGAAACCATCAGGTCGTCTCCATGTTCCCAACCCATCGCTCCAGAGATGTACCACTCACTCGAATTGGTCCAATTCAATCCTGAAGATTCATCTCCTCCGAAACGCCAACCGTTTGTTGGTAGGATGAAGGATGGTGTCAAGTCTGGTTCTCCAAGAGCCCATGACTGCATCTCGCCATCATCGGTGATAACCCTTAGTCGCAATGAACTGATATCCGTCTGCATCGAACCTGCTTCACCCTCTATACATACGGGCACTGTGAACTTACTGCCATTAGAAATAACCGCAGTTGACTGAGGCTCAGTGATACTCCACAAAGCAGCGCTGTTTGAGGCACTGGATTCTGAGCCGATACTGAGATTGAAGGAATTAGAATCCTTGCTGACTTCCAAAACCGTACAAAGAACCGGAGATTGTTGATCTCCACTGAATTGCCAGAATGGTTGTGTAATGGCGATATCAAAATCCGGCCTGATCTGTATGTCTCGCTCATCTTCACCATTGCTGATAGTGATGGCCAGAGTGGATGGAGACTCTACCAATTCAGGAGTGAACCATTCAAAGTGCACTACTTTCTTCTCTTCAGCGCTCAATTGGCCATTGCATCCCTGTACTAGAATAGATACTTCATCTCCACACTTCCATGAGATATTCCAATTCTCCACTCCACCTTCACTCGATGCAGTAATCTGCCAATCCTGAGTCAATAGTCCAGGATTGGAAACTGAGACGCTGAAACTACCACTGGAATTGAAATCTGTATAATGCACCTCAGAAGGCCATTTCCATAGCAAGTCTGAATCCCATTCATCTTCTTCCAGTGTGGGCATCTCTGCGGGCATCATCATGAGAAGAGACACGACCAGTATCATCGACAATCGACGTCCTGAATCTTCATCCAATGGCCGGATATCATCGAGAATTACTGGTATCCTTTCATCCCCACCCTGTGAAGCGATGAGCATTCCCCCTGCGATGACAACAAACGTCCAAATGACATGGCCAGTGAATGCTCCAAGCAGGAAACCGAGCGATAACAAGGAGATGAACAATAGAATCTGTACACCTTGAGAGCGGGCTGATTCCATTCCTGACATGGCAACGATGATTCGCCCTCCAGGAAAAGTCGGAATCGGAAGCAAAGATATCCATGCAACTAGCATCAATCCATGCCCTGCAAGTGCTATTGGGTGTGCCCATGCAGATTTCAACGACAAAACATCTGCATCCCACATGAAAGAAGCAATGAGTTGAGGTAACAGTCCAAAGGTGAGGCGATTAGGTTGAGAACCAATACTTCTCTCCAACGGGGTAAGCCATAACCCAAGTAGAACCAACCCTACTCCACAAATCAGAATGGTCACTGGGGCTGCCAAACTGACCCAACCCAATCTGCGACGATCTGCCCAAGGCATTGATTCCATACGCGGGTGATTTGGTATTGCGAACAGAGCAAATGGCCAGCCGGGATATGGAATTGGTAATGCTATTGGAAGCAGCCCGCCAACCCTGACATCTAGCCTAGTTGCTACGGTGCGATGGACATAGTCGGCCAACAGCAATACTGCCATCACTGGAACTGCATAGGAAAGTAATCCTGCCCTGATGATATCTGGGTCTGTCCATTCAGAGCCTGCGTGAAGAGGCAGTAACCAGACAATACCCATAATCCAAGTTGAGAACAATGATGCGAGCCAGAAATAGAGTCGGTGGTCATTCCCCAACGTGAACAATGAGGGGGGTGAAGGAAATATTGTGACCTTCCATGGTTCATCCCTACTCAATCTCGCCATCCAATCAAGTTCATTCAGATGAAGATTCAAGCCGATCAATGCATCATGTGGATTCTCCATCTCCTCATTCTCTATTCGAGCTCTTACCAACCAAGAGGGCCACATGTCCCCAAGTTCTTCCAATACGTCGAAATATCGTGAAACTATGTGTTGCAGAAGTTCCTTCTGACTCCATGCATTCTTTTGCGCCTTGATGCGCTTGAGCGGAGCATTTGTTGACTCTTCTTCAGACATTGCACTCCCCCCGCGTTGATGCCTACTCGGCAGTCACACATCAAATCCATTGCCTGTTGAGAGGATAGAGTATTCTCACTTGTTCTTGAATCGCTTCAAGCGGAATGTTTCTTCACGCTCCATCTCTTCAAGTCGTAATTGGATGAAATCACGGGCTTCCTCCATCTCTGGGATCACCTTGAACTCCAATGCATTCACTCTGCGCTTGGTCGCTTCGATTTCAGCCAACATGCGCTTCAGTGTAGCCTCCATTTCCGCCGCCTTGACCATTTTCTCAATCAAATCTCCAAAAGACTCTGCTGCTTCATCGATGTATGGGCTTGAACCTATGAAACCAAGTCCACGTTGACTGAAAGAAGCATGAAGATTAGAGCCCGAAACACTGGGAACAACAACTCCCATGATGTTGCGGCGTTCAACTTCAACCTCTGGGTGGGCAGAGATGGCAATTGCTGCAGCCCTTACAGACAGACCTCCTTCTATAGCATTAGCAAGGTCGATTCTAGACTTCGCTCCTTGGTAGGTCTGAGTCAATTCCTGCTTTGCCTTGATCATCTCCGAAAGCAATTGTCTGAATTCGTGGAACAGTCCATCTCGCTTCATCTTCAAAAGGTTGTAACCATTCTTGGTCTGCTTGATTCGACGTTTCAGGTTGATCAGTTCACTGCGAGTCGGTTTGATATCGAGTGCCATGATTTCACCTCCTGTTCATTGATAGTGCTGACAACTCAATCCTTCTTGTCAGTTGGATGATACTTGTCGATCCATTGCTGGTCAAGACGCACCAGATACTTGGTCGAAATATTCTGCATCAAGTTCCAACATAGGTCTAGAGTTTCATCGATTGAGCGGTCCTCATCTCTGCTTTGGCGTAGGAACTTGTCCTCAAACAAACCTGAGAAATCGAGAAGCTGTTTGTCACGCTCATTCAATGCGTCCTCTCCAACGATTGCAACCAATCCACGCAGTTCACGACCTTGGGCATATCCTGCATACATCTGGTCTGAAACAGACTTGTGGTCTTCACGAGTGGTGTCCGAACCAATACAGCCTCCCATCAATCGAGACAGGGAAGGAAGTACGTTGATCGGCGGGTAGATTCCTGCTTGGTGTAATTCACGACTGATAACGATCTGGCCCTCTGTGATATATCCTGAAAGGTCAGGTATGGGGTGAGTGATATCGTCTCCAGGCATTGTCAGAATCGGGAATTGTGTGATACTTCCCTTCTTGCCCTTGACCAATCCTGCGCGCTCGTAGAGCATTGCTAGGTCAGTGTACATGTATCCTGGATATCCACGACGTCCCGGCACCTCTTCACGTGCTGCTCCAATCTGTCGAAGTGAATCGCAGTAGTTGGTCATGTCAGTGTAAATCACCAGCACGTGGTAATCCTGCTCAAATGCAAGGTACTCGGCTGCAGTCAGTGCAAGCCTTGGAGTGATCAGTCTCTCAACCGCTGGGTCATCCGCCAGATTGACGAACAGTACCGCATTCTCCAATGCTCCAGTCCTCTCAAGATCACTACGGAAGAAATTGTATTCTTCTGCAGTGATTCCCATTGCACAGAATACCACGATGAATTCCTCATCGCTGTCAGTCAACTTGGCCTGACGTGCAATCTGTAGGGCGATATCGTTGTGTGGAAGTCCACTGGCCGAGAAAATCGGCAGTTTCTGTCCGCGTACCAAAGTCGTACAGCAGTCGATTGCTGAGATTCCAGTTTGTATGAAATCGTGAGGCGATTGGCGACTGTACGGGTTGATAGCCGCACCGATAATGTCTGCGTTCTCTTCTGCAATGATCTCTGGACCACCATCTCTTGGTCGTCCTGCTCCGTCAAGGATTCGACCAATCAAGTCCTTGCTCACTGGCAATTTGAAAACATCTCCAAGGAATGTCACACCTGTAGATAGGTCAACTCCAGCAGTCCCCTCGAATACTTGTACGACCACGAGGTCATTGCTGGTATCGAGTACCTGTCCATTCTTGATGCTACCATCAGCCAATCTTAGAGAAACGATCTCTCCAAATGCAACTGGTTCAGTCTTGTCGAGGAATACCAAAGGTCCCTTCACGTCTGTTATTGTCCTGTATTCTTTTCCTGTCATAACAATCCCTCCTCAATTATCCTCCACCGCAGCGGCGATTTCTTTATTCATTTCATCAACCAGTCCGTCAATTCTGTCGATATATCCTGCCTCGAAACGATTCCTCATCAGATTGGTTCTGGCTGGGACGTTGACAACATCCTCCAACAATCCACCAGAGGCTATTGCTTTCTTGGCATTCTCTTGGAAACTCAGGATGGCCTTGGCCATCTTGTACTGTTGTTCGACTGCAGAAAACGCGTCGACATCGTGGAAACCATTCTGTTGCAGGAAGTATTCTCGAATCATCCTGGCCACTTCAAGTGTGAGTTGTTGGTCGATTGGAAGTGCATCCGAACCAACCAACTGGACAATTTCTTGCAATTCAGCTTCAACTTGCAGCAATCCCGAAATCTCAGTACGTATCTCAGGGAAATCCTGTGCTACATTGTCTCGGAACCATTGGTCAAGAGATTGTGGATACAGACTGTATGAACCAAGCCAATTGATTGCAGGGAAGTGGCGTTGACGTGCCAAACCTGCATCCAATCCCCAGAAAACCTTGACGATTCGAAGAGTTCCTTGGCTGACTGGTTCGGAAATATCTCCACCTGGCGGAGACACTGCACCAATGACAGTGACAGAGCCATCTTGACCGTTCAAAGTCTCAATACGGCCTGCACGCTCGTAGAACTCAGCCAATCGGCTAGAGAGGTAAGCCGGATATCCTTCTTCTCCGGGCATCTCTTCAAGTCGCGAGGAAATCTCACGCATGGCCTCAGCCCAACGGCTTGTAGAATCGGCCATGAGTGCAACATCGTAGCCCATATCTCTGAAGTATTCAGCAATGGTGATTCCAGTATACACACTAGCTTCACGTGCAGCCACAGGCATGTTAGAGGTGTTTGCTATCATCACGGTACGATTCATCAGTGGCTGACCAGTGTTTGGGTCGATCAGGTGCGGGAATTCATCCAGCACCTCTGTCATCTCATTTCCTCGCTCTCCACAGCCGATGTAAACTACAATCTCGGCATCGGAATACTTGGCAAGGCTCTGTTGAGTAACAGTTTTTCCTGAACCGAATGGGCCTGGAATTCCTGCTGCACCACCCTTAGCGAGTGGGAACAAGAAATCGAGAATACGCATGCCGGTCACCAATGGCGTGTCAGGCGCATACTTCTGGCGGAAAGGTCGTGGAGTCCTGACCGGCCATTTCTGCAACATCTGAATCTCATTGCCATCATCCAACTTACATACAGTCTCAGTGACATTGAATTCGCCACTCTTGATGCTCGCGACGACCCCTGAGGTTCCTGGTGGAACCATGATCTTGTGAACGATGGTGTCAGTCTCTTGGACCGTCCCGATAATGGAACCCGATTCTACTCTGTCTCCTTCAGAAACTGTAGCCTCGAAATTCCATTTCTTCTCCATATTGATGCCATCAGCATCAACTCCTCTGGTGATGAATACTCCCATCACCTCCTCCAGAGTTGCGAGGGGACGCTGAATCCCATCGTAAATCTCGGTCAATAAACCGGGACCCAGAGATACTGACAGGGTTTCACCGGTGTTGAACACCGGCTCCCCTGGGCGCATACCACTGGTATCTTCGTATACCTGGATAATCGCCTTCTCTCCATGCAGTTCGATGACTTCTCCCATCAGTCCTTCAGTACCTACACGCACCACGTTATACATGCTTGCAGTCATTCCTATGGCGGTCACCACTGGACCTGATATTCTATAGATAGTTCCTTCATTACTCATTTTTCCACTTTCCTTTTTTGTTTGCATCACTTCCAGAGATCCACTCCGATGGCCTTGCGAATTGTTTCTCGCAAGGTATTGTCCTCACCAGTACCGATGCCGAGCACGGTGGGAGTCACGCTGTCCGATAAGGCCAACTTCAGCCTATCAGGCATTCTTCCAAGAAGTATGGAATCGATAACAACGATTCCTACCTCTTTCTGAGTCAGTAATCCACGTAAAGTCTGAGCACATGCCTCATCATTTTCGGGATTGTGAAGATTATTGATTCCAGCCAACTGGAATCCAAGAGTGAAATCAGCAGAACCAACTATTGCAATTTCCATTCATTATCACCTCTTTCACAAAATGTGTGCTTCCAACACTTCCGCCGGCAATCCAGCTGAGACGCCTCTGACGATGAGGCGTAAATCATTGACTTCCTTGACCTTGAGAGAAATGAAATTGATTACAGGAAGAGCCGAAAGAGGATGGAGGTAACTCATCCTCTGTAGGTCCTTCTGTTCTCTTTCTTGCAACCACAGGACCACAGGGTCCAGAGTTCTCAAACGCTTTGACTCTTGCAATGACTCTTCTAGTCCGGTTACGTCAAATCCAGATGAGCGGCGCAAAATCTCCAACAGTCCATTTGCATCAGCAGTAGATGCACTGTTGAGTTGACTGTTGTTGATCAGTCTGCCACCTGGAATCAATGCTGCTCTCAGAACTTCATTGTCAATTCCCAAAGAGCGGGCTTCAAGGATATTCAGAATGTTGCGATGGTCGATTTCCATCTGCAAATGATTACGAAGAACGCGGTCTGACAAATCCATTCCTTTAGCAGCACGCAATGCGCTGTCGAAATAGTGCAAGTCAAGAGCGTCCTCGTATACACTCAATTCTGCATCCTCATCAAGTCCAATGAGTGCCTTACCTAGCGGCAGGCTCTTCATCGCAGATGCTGCTTCTGCAAGAGTCGTTGAATTACTGATGATTTAAATCCACGATTTATTGATTTCATTCTCTTCGGGCAATACGGCATGAGTGACCTCCTCAAGAGATGCGCCTGTCGAAATTGCACGCAATACGATCTTAGCGTTCTGGTATGAGAATCTCTCCGCATAGATTCGTACTTGCTCTTTCAATCGACCACTGCAGAACTTCATCACTGAAGTCAATTCCTTTTCCAGATTGTGAGTCAATGCCATTTCGATCAAGTCACTGCCTGTGTGTCTGGCTGCATAGATGTCAACCTCGTTTCGATAACCTGAATCCGCAACACTGGCGGCAAGTTGCTCCGGCGTCTGTTGAATGAGTTGACGCATGCGCGTCCTATCGATCAAACTACTCTTACGAGACTTAGCTCGGGCAGCAGCCGTACTCGGATTGGACGAACCTGTTATCAAATCAATTCCGCCTCTCAACCAAACAATGTTTCACTGACCTGCCCCAGCAGGTCATTCCATGCGTTCTCAAGCATTCCATCAAATCTGAAGTCCAGACTTACTGCTCCATCTTTGGACTCAAGGGTGAAACCACCCAATCCTTCGATATCATCACCGACCTTGTAGGAACTGTCTGTCGTCAAGACCTTGCGGTCCATCGCAGTAGGGCGCAGGACCATGTCCTTGCTCCCTTCAGTCTTGGCAATACCCAGCAATTTCTTGAGAATTGCTGAACGCCCCTTTAGAGAAGCACTACCTACCTGTTCCTTCAAGGACTCATAAGTTGAGTCCAGTTCCTCTCTTCGAGCGATCAACTGTAGTTTCTGATTGGCTTGCTTGGCGCTTGCCACGAGTTCTATTCCCAGTTGATTCGCTTCGCGAGTCGCTTTTGCAGCGTTGCCAGAAATGATGTCATCTGCTTCAGATTGGGCTGCTGCAATAATTTCTGCAGCCTCATCTTTGGCCTTCTTGATGATAGCATCAGCCTCTGCCTTGGCCGCCGCGGATATTTCATCTGCTAGTTTCTTCATCGTCATTCTGATTCCCCCTTACCCCGGGTAATACCCTGGGTATCCACACTCACATGAAGAGTGGTAGTAGACCTAGGATGACGATAGACTCTGGCAGTGCTGTAAAGATAATCGCGTGACCGAAACGGCCAGGATCTTCTGCTAGCATTCCGACTGCTGCTGCACCGATGTTTCCTTGGCTGATACCTGCACCAATTCCTGCAAGTCCAACTGCCAGTCCTGCTCCCAACTTACCCCAAGCATCTACTGTCTGGGCGTTGTCACCTTCACCAGTAACTTCCTCAGGTGCCACGGCAGCAACGGTGTCTGCAACAAGTGCAACCAACATCAATACCGCAAGTGTTCTCATACTCATCTTCAATATTCTCGTTTTCATTTTCTTACCTCAATTTGTCCTTGTGGACCATCATACGCCTTCCTTGGAATAGCGGTCTGCACCGCCGAGTGGAGAGAAAGGCTCCCCACTGCCTTCATGGAACTTGCCCATCCACTCCACGAAGTGAAGACGGGCGGTGTGGATATTAGGACTGAATACTCCCAATACCCACGCGAATACTTGAACGAATAACCACAATGCCAGAGTGGCTACAACCAGTAATAGATTGATGAAGACATCCTCACCATTCATCACCAGTTCCAATGAATGCACTAAATTGTGATAGCCGAGCATGTTTCCAGCCTCAGCAATCTTCACACCTACGACACCAATGGCAAACAAACGGATGTACGAGAGTGTGTTTGAAAGCAAAGAAATCGTTTCTAGCGGGCCGATCATCCAACCTGCAGCGCCGAAACCCTCGTACTTGACAAGACCCCAGCATACTGCCACCAGGCCAACTGCAGCAACACACAATCCTGCTGACACCATCATCTCAAGAATCTCTCCAGATGCCGCACCATTTTGGCCTGCACTTGCCATGAATCCGTAAATTGCTGCCGAACCACCCAATAGAATGAGAGTCCAACTTCCCTTCTCAAAGAATCCTGCAGCCAAACCATGCTCTCTGGTGACATCCCTCATGCCAATCAGATAACCGATCAAAAGATGAGCGATACCGAGATACACCGAGATGAGAATCAAATCACCCATGTTGCCACCAACACGGTGGAATGGGTACGCCAATTCGACTCCCAATGGTAAAGAGATGTGAGGATGATGTGCCCAGTCATAGAAAATTTGCATCCAAGCAATCCATGCTGGAGGAGCATGGTCTCCTGTCGCATCTATCTCAAAACCGAAAATCTCTGCATAGAGGAAACCGAAGAATAAGCAGGACATTCCGATATAGAGTAGAAGACGTCCGGCCAGAGCACCTTGATCTGAAGCCCCGAATTTCTTCTTTACCCAGAGTGCCAACATAATCGTACCAAGGCCATACCCCATGTCGCCCAGCATCAAGCCGAAGAACAATGGATAGGTGAACATCATGAATA
>CAXRJY010000075.1:0-12437 GCA_964230915.1 Candidatus Poseidoniaceae archaeon
CAGGTTGGACCATGGAAAGAATGTCTGACACCAGTAATTGGCCTTCTGGAGAGCCAGCAGCCATGTTGAAACAAGGTACAACTCTGTACGTTAGCATCTGGGATGGAGGTGTAGCCCGATGGGACTTGTTCAATGGCCAACCTCTGCCAGTTTGGAATACTGCAAATAATCTGCACAGTGATAAAATCCACATTCTACATGACACTGGTTCACAATTACTGATGGGTTCTCCCAGTCAAGGAGTCGCCAGATACAATCATCAGAGTAGTTTCTGGATGGCTACTTGGAATAATGGCAATTGGTTATCGACAAACAATATCGCTGGGATAGTTGAGATGTCCGGAACCATTGGAATTCTGACCGACCAATCCTTGCACCTCTACGATACCTCGGTAGGTTCCTTCAGCAACACCATGACAATCTCATCACTTGGGCTCCCTAGAGAGGGCCTCAATCTCATACCCTGGCCTTCCGGAGGTTCTAGAGCACCTGCTGCAGATCAGATGATCGTAAGTGACGGTAGTGGAAGATTGGCCGTTATTGAGCCATCAAGTAGCCCAATGCAGCAGGATGATATCATCATTGCAAGCGGTCCCAGTGGCTATTCAATGAACGATGTCATCCAAGTTGGAAACATTGTTTGGGTTGCTGTGGATGAATATGTGGACCGCTTCGATACAAGTAATCAAATCTGGTTGGAACCGGTGTGGCTAGATGAAGTTACAACGACTCTGGTAAATGATAACAACCATGTTTACGTTGGAACAAAAGGCGATGGAATCCATGTATTGGATATTAACAATGCATCAACCATCGGAGGTTGGGACGCAGGACAATCTTCGAACAATGGTTCTCTGAACGATGATGTAGTCACTTCCTTGGCCACAGATGGCAATTGGTTGGTGGCGGGACATCCAGATGGTGGTACATCTGTCATCGATCTTTCCACCAATAGTGTAGAGCAGACTTGGGGCAGTGACAATGGCCTTGAGAATGATAGAGTCAATGACGTTGCTATTCTAGACAGCATTGCATACTTAGCACTGGACGAGGGTGGAATAGAACGTATTGATTTGGTCAATGCCAGCAGACTCACACCTTGGCGCTCAACCGGTGTTGACTCGGTTCAAGAAGCACCGATTGCGGTCGCTGGAAACATCCTGTATCTCGGCCTATACGGCTATGGCGTCATAAGGAAGAATCTGCAGACGGGAGAATTTCTTGATACTTGGTTCGGAGGCAGAAATGGAATGCCGAATTCCGATGTCCACGCTCTTCACGCCGATTCAAATGGTAATATTTGGATTGGAACGCAAAGTGGCGCCAGAGTCTGGGATGGTCAAAATTTCAACAACGTAAATACACAAGGTGTCGATGGAAATCCAACTGTTTACTATGATTTTGATTCAGATTCCACAAGAGCATACGCTGCAACCAATGCGGGAATTTGTGCCTTCTATCTCTCGAGTAGGAACCTTGACCGATGCTGGGACAGCGGTGATGACATGGTTTCCAATTGGATGCGGGCTGTCAAAGTGAATGGAAACAATCTGTTCGCTGGTTCGTGGTATGGTGCCAACCTCATCGATCTGAGTTCAGAAGAAGTGGTACAAAGTTGGGAAGCTGGAGAGCAGACCGGAAATGCAGTTACTGTAGTGATTGGAGATATTGCATACATCGCACTCAGAAACATGGGTGTTGCTCGATTTGACTTGACCACTAACTCTTGGTTATCTATGTGGGAAAGTGGCTCAGGTGGATTGTTAGATACAAATGTAGTAACCAGTTTGGCTGCTGACCGTAATCCAAACCGAATCTGGGTAGGTGGAAGTGATGGTTTCCAATGTCTAGATTGGGTCAACGAAACCGAAGAGATTGACATTGAGAAGAGTTCCAGTGCTTTCAGCGGAAGTGGTGATCCAATAGAGATCGTCATCGAAGGTAACATCATGTATTATTCAACATACTATTACTTCGGAGATAATGTTCACAGAATCAATCTCGATACCATCACTGCACTTTCTAGTCTAGATGCTGGGCAACAAGCCGGACTCAGTGGATATGTGCATGGAATCGGAATGGTTGGGGACCATCTGAACATCGGTGTCGGTCCAAATTGGAATTCTAATTCAGAAGGAGCGGTGGTTCGTTGGAACACCAGTTCATCTAGTTGGGGAACTGATTGGGATGTAACAGGCTCTGTAGAAAGGGTCGAAATGTATGTTTCTTCTAGCGGAGATACTTGGGTTGCTTGGGGTTCTGTATATCTAAGACGCTATGACAGCAGTGGACTTGTGACCGGAGAATGGGATGATTCAGACATCGAATTCCCAATCAGAGAGATTCTAGAGTATGATGGCGAACTGCTATTCGCTACTGGAGATGGAATCGAAAGATATGATGAGGTGAATGGGCAATGGTTGAGCACTTGGACTCCTGGCAGCGGAATGCCATCTGCGGCAGCGGACATGGTCATGGACATCTATGTCGATGGTACTGATCTTTGGGTTGGAACTTCAGATACAAACTGGTGGGGTAATCCTCAAAATCCAACAATTTTGAAACTCGATAACACTGGAAACTGGGATGATTGGAGCGGAGGCAGTAATGGAATCTCGAATGGTTTTCCAATCTCATTCGAACGCTGCGATGATTATGTCCATGTGGCAATGTCAAACAACAACAATGGCGGAGTTGCACGGTATAATGTGAATTCTGGGCAATGGAACTCATGGACCCAGAGTGGAGGTTCCCTTGCTGATGATTCTCCTTCTGCAGTTGTCTGTGATAATCAAGATACGCTATACATCGGTTATTTCAGCCCAGACCAAGGTATTGACAGGTATAGTTACTCACAATCGAAATTCATTCGTCAAATAGATGAAAGTAACAATGGTATCTCAGGAGACAGTGTTTGGTGGGATACTATGGCATGGTCGAATGGAGTGCTGGTGATTGGACATGAATCGGGAACGAGCGGCAATGGTGGAAATACCATCACACAGTATGGTGGATTCTCGATGCTAACTGCTTCTGGAAATAACGCCGGTCAAGCAGGTGTACTATCGATTGGGGCTGCAGTAACTTCTTTCTTTGATGATGGTGGAGATTGGCTGATCGGTCAAGCAGGAGCCGATAGTGGATACTCGCATGTTGATCGTTTCAATTATCAATTAGGATTGAACACTGAATTCGATCTACCTGGTCTGATGAATGGAAATGTCGTGGAATTCACTTCCAATTCTTCTCACGTCTGGGTTGTGACCGGAACCTCGCAAGGGTTGGGCAGCGGAGTCCTCCAAGGCTTGATGCTACCTAATGGAAGTGTAGAATGGGAATTCGGCTGGAGTGGTCAAGGTGGAGAAGTGGAAGAGATTGTCTACCACAATGGATATGTCTGGGCCTCTGTCAATGGTAGAGGAATCGCAAGATTGGACCCTAGCAATGGCGGAGCCATGTGGATGCCTCAAGGGTTACACAGTGTGGTTGATGGCCTGGTTGTCAATGGAGACGACTTGGTCGTTGGACTACAAGGAACGTGGTACTCTGGACCTGGTGTAAGTATTCTCAACACCACTCAACAGCAGTGGACTGGTGGCCGATTGATTTCTGGCCTGCCTAGCAATATCGTCAATGATTTCCTCATCGATGGTTCGATTGCATACATTGCAACGGAAGGGGGAATCGGACGCTGGAACCTGAGCAGTGAAGAATGGGAAGACTCACTGACGAGTCTCGATGGATTGCCCACCAACAACATCTACTCTCTCAATCTCTGGCAAGAATATCACCCGCTTGGAACACTGAGTGAGAGTACTCTGTATATCGGAACTTCTGGAGGTCTTGCTCGATTCGACCTGCTGTCTGGGTCTGCATTATCCACCATGACATTGGCACATGGCTTGATTGGAACAAAGAGTGGAGCGGCCGAACTCTGGAGTGCTAACAGTGGTTCAAGTCCGAATCTCTTCGTTGCTCATGATGGGACTGGTTCTACTCGTCCTGGGGTCTCTGAACTCAATTTGGTTGGGAATGATACCGTGTTTGATATCCATAGAATAGATCAGTTGCCGAGCAATAATGTGTTTGCCTTGGCTAGCGATTGGTGGGGGCTTCACATCGCTACCGATAATGAGCCTTTGATTCACTGGAATCTAACAACAAGAGAATTCGAAGATGGAGCAGCATCATGGCAAACCATGGGTTGGCCAATCAGTAAGATGAGTAGTGATGGCACTAATCTAATTACAACATCTCCATTGGGATTGACTCGTATTGATGCAAATGGAAATGGACATTACGTATTGGACACCAAGATGGTTCAGGGTGCTACAAATGGTTTCATCAGTAGTGCTGGAATATGGGTGACCACAGCCAATGGAAATGGTTTGTTTGGATGGGGGCCTGCACCTGCATTCACAGAATATGAGCAATTCATGATGAGAAGGGCCGATCCTCTCAGTGCTTCCTTCATCTCTTCTTCAATGAATGTAACAACTCTAACACATCCAGGGATGATTATCACTCTGGTGGATTCCAACGATCCACAATCAGTTCCTGATGTTGGAGGAAATTCAGGACCGGGTGGAATCAACATGCTGTTGATGCCACTGATTCTGTCCTCACCGGTTGCAGGAGCTGCAACATACGCCGTAAGTCACGGACTGAACTACAGCGGAACTTGGTGGTTGAATGAAAGTGATTCTGGACTTGATGAGAAATTACAGAAAATTGTGGATGGCGGCACCTTGCTCAATGGAAGTAGATTTGTTACTATCCGGTTACAGAGTCCAAACAATGGTTCCATGGATATCAAACTCACATATGATTGGGTTCGTACTGATAGTCCCGTGGAAATAACAGATCTATATGACCGACCCAATGACGGTGGTTCTACTCTATCAGCCAATTGGAGTCTGGTCCATGATGTCGATTTTGCAAGATATCTGCTATTCCTGAATGAAGGCCCATGGACAACACCTCCGACTGCGACAGAACTCTCTACATTGACTCCAGATGCCGCTATCAGCATCCATAGCAGAACTTCTACCGACATCGTTTCTGCCGGAGGTTCGCCATTGATTGATGGTGTAGAATATTGGGCTGTAGTGGTTGTTGAATATTCAGATGGACGCTGGGGTACAGTAAGCCAGCCGTTTGGACCTGCTGCATCCAGTGATGAGATACCTGCCTCACCTGAATGGGGAGAAGCAGGGCCGAATGAAGGTGGAGACCGTGGTGAACTATTTGTGGAGTGGAAGAGATGTGATGCCCTTGATTTAGCTGGAACCAATATCTATCACAGTTCAACCGCCATCACTGATGTTGTAGGAATGACTGAATCATTTTCAGTACCAACAACTCAAGGAAACTCTACGATAATCGGCCTTGAAGCGGGTATTCCATATTGGATTGGGCTTACTTGTTATGATGAGGCTGGACAAGAAGACCGAATGAATGCAACCATCATTGGTCCAGTTGTTCCTACCGGTGGCATCAATGATGGAATTCCACCATCTAGAATCGAAGGCGTATGGGCTGAAGATGTACCCGATGATGAAGGTGGGCGAATAGCGGTAGGTTGGATTCCATCAAGTGCAGAAGATTGTGCTTTCTATACCATATACATCATGGAATTGAATGTCAATGTCCCAGTCAACGATGATGGTGTTCCATTCAATGTCCTTGACTTCGTGGTTTCTCAAGTGGTCACAGACTGTGCTCAAAATTCCACCATCATCTCTGAGATTGATGGTATGCCTCTTGTTGATGGAAGGGCATATTGGATAGGAGTTGTTGCTTCAGATGATTGGTTGAATGAAGACTTGGGTAATGTCAATATCGTCGAAGCGACTCCGTTGAGGAACCTGATAAATGTGAATATTGCTCCAGAGCGAATCGATACACTCAACGCATGGGATCTTCCAGATGACGATGGAACTGCTATCGAAGTTCTGTGGGAACCTGACGAATCAGATGATTTCGACTATTACGTGGTGTGGGCTTCAGATTCAGATATCACAGATCTCACCGATTCAGATGCACTGTATAACCCGGATTACTCGATATGTGGATGTATGAAGGTCTCGAATCAAAAGAATGGAGATTCTGGTGAAGCATTGACAGTTATCATGTACAAGGCAAGATATGATGGATACGAACAGGATATTGTCCCTGATGTGGAATTGAATGTGGCAATCACAGTCTATGACATCAAAGGAAATGTCCATTTGGATGGATTGTACACGGTATCAGTGACTCCTATCAACAACAGTCTTGACGAAACAGCACCTGAACGACTTGAGTTGATTCTCCTTTCGGATTACTACGGTGATGCTGGAGATAAATTGGTACTTGACTTCGATCTTTCCGATGCTAGCGATGTGGACGAATACCATATCTATGCCGCAACATGGGACTTTGAAGGTGAAGTAGGTATTGGGCAAAAAGGGCCTGATGATTTCATCATGAAACTCGATAGGAATCCCGCACTTCCAATGGTCATTGATGAGTTGTTTGATGATCCGCTTGTTCCTGGGCTGACAGTCTATGTGGCCGTCGTGGTGGTAGATACCAGTGGTAATGCACACATGACTGGGCTGACCATGGCTGCTGCTGCTCCAATCGATGACCTTGGTGATGACCCTGGATCTCACCTACCAACCATTGCAGATCTCAATGTAGAATGGGTATCCGCAGGAAGTCGGATTCTCGTTTCCTGGAGTCCAACAGGTGATTCGGCGGTTCAATCATTCAAGATATACATCTCAGACGAACAGTTCGATAATGTAGAGGATGCCGATCTAGTCGATACAGTATTTGCATCAAATTCATTGTTCATATCTGCGGAAAACCATGAGGGACTGGACAATGAAACCACATGGTGGGTTGGAGTTTCGGCATCAGAATGTGGAGAAGGATGGCCAGATTGCCCAATTTATCGTAGAGCGATAACTCCGCTCTATCTTTCGACGCCCAGCAGCAGTGGCTCAACAGAGGGTGATTCAAAGAGTGCCGAAGATGGCTTCAGCCTAGCAAACTTTGCTACACCGCAAAACTTGCTTGCATCAGCTTTGGGTATCGCTATTCTATTGCTATTGTTCGTTATGATGCGTGGAAAGAAGCCAAAGAAAGGAAAGAGCCATTGGGATCTTGAATCTACATGGGGAATCGATATTCAACCTCGTAATGAATGGGATGATGACTTCGATGTTCTATCAACACCAAAGTCAGAAATGAGAAATGAAATCATGTCAGCTGCTCAAAACATTGAGCAGAAAGTGGGCTCGGTCCCAATGCCTGACATGGCTGCACAGGTTCCAATACAGAATCAACCCCCCTCCAATCTTGCTGGCCTGACTGATGACCTGCTTGATAAGCCAGTGAAGAAGAGTGGAGGCAGTATCGATACCTCCTTCCTTGATGACCTGTTGTGAGGTGGTGAGGCCCCATTATGGAAGGAGATCCTTTCTCCAGTGTTTTCACCACAATGCCATGTAACGATGCTGGGCAAATTGCTTTCCTCGATGCACATCTGAATCGTTTGAAAAAACATGCTGAGCGTTTGAGTATCGACATCCCTGATGATTTGAATAAACAAATATCTGCAGCGATAAATGAACTAGAAGGAATGGTAGACAATCCTGTCCGTCCTTCCAATCTAGCAACTCTGCGGTTGACTAGAGAAGGCGATGTTTCTATCAAACTCCGCGCTAATGAACAACATGTTTCGCCGATGAGAGCAATTTCTGTGCCTGACCCAAAATGGAGTGGTGATATCAAAGGAACAAAACATGGTGATTGGTCAACATATTTGGATGCCAGACAAAGGGCGAGCGAGGCAGGTGCACATATCGCACTATTCGTGGATGATGAAGCAGTGACTGATGCTGATCGAGCCACTCCAATGTTGTTGGACAATGATGGAACTGTATGGATTGCAAATCCAAGAAGCGGAGGAGTTGATTCTATCACCGCTTCTATCATCATCCCCGCTCTAGAGAAGGCTGGAATTCCGATAAACAGGGGAAGGCTACACCAAAACATGATTGGAAGAGCCAAAGAAATCATTGTTGTTGGTTCGGGAATCTGTGTCGCTAGAATAAATGATATTGATGGGCAAATCATAGGCAGGAACGAAGATGGAATTCTAACAACTACTGCTACCAAAGCCCTTGAAAAGGCACTTGAAGAGTCTTGGGCGGAGGGGGAATGATGAGCAGAAATCGCATCTGGCCCTGCAAGAGTAATGAGAATCTATTGCTCGGGATAACAGAAATGTTACGCGCCGAATCCCTGCTAGGCGGAAAAGAGTGGGGTGGAAGCGATGAATTGCTACTTATTTCAGGCGGGCCTTACAGTGATTTTTCTTCTAATAGTATGTTGATGGGGCCTGCAAACATCAGAGTCATTGCTAGACAACCAGAGAAGGAATTTCTACCACCTAGGGACGATGATCCATCCACCTTGCAGGGAGAAGTTCCACTTGGCCCACCTCCACCAGCACTACAATTGGATATACAGGAATGGAATGGAGAAAAATGGACCACCATCGCTCACCATATGGGAACTGATCTAGCAGAATCATTGCGAACATTGAATTCCTTGCAACCAGAGTCAAGCAGTCATGAAACGCCTGTAACTCCTGGATGTTGGGCTGGTGGACTAGCATATGATCTAGTTCAATGGACACAGCCCTGGAAGCTTTCTAATCCGCCAGAAGAAGGCGCGATATTGATGGTGCTATATCGGGCCGATCGATGGCTGATTCATGATAGAAGCAGTTCAACATTGCATCTCGTCGCTGAAAAGAATGATGATTGGGCCAACGAAGTTGAGGATTTGCTCTCAATACTACCTGTTCCATTGAATGTGAATTGTCAATTACCTGAAAATGAAGTGCAGATGAATACTGAATCATCAAGTCACACCTCACAGGAACATGCTGAAATCGTCGAGGTTGTGAAGGATGCAATTGAAGATGGGGAATTGTATCAACTGAATTTTGGCCGACGCTGGTATGGAAATCTGGCTGAACAACCTTGGTTCACGATGATGAGATTGGCTGAAGAGAATCCTGCTCCAATGTCAACTTGGCTATTTTCTGAAGACCTTGGTCTAGCTCTATGCTCATGTTCACCTGAGTTATTGTTGGCCAGTGAAAACAATGTCATCCGAACCCGCCCAATCAAAGGAACTCGTCCAAGAGGGAAGGACGTTCTAGAAGATGAAACGCTCAGAAATGAACTTCTACAGAGCAGAAAAGAACTGGCCGAACACCGTATGCTGGTCGACCTTGAAAGAAATGATATTGGAATAGTCAGTAAACCTGGTTCCGTTGAACAGAGTCGATTCCAGATTGAGGCATATTCTCAGGTTCAACACTTGGTCAGTGAAGTCAGAGGAGAACTCAAAGAAGGAGAGGATGTATGGAATGTGCTACAAGCAATGTTCCCTGGAGGCAGTATTACCGGTTGTCCAAAAACTGTCACTATTGCAGCGATAGATGAATTGGAGAAGCATCCAAGATCATTCTGGACTGGTTCAATAGGGGTAGTCGACCCAAGAACTGGATATTCCATGTGGAATATTCTCATCCGCACCTTGGAAGGTCGATTGCTGAACGGTGAATGGAATGCAACAATACAAGCCGGCGGTGGATTGGTGATGGATTCCGTTCCAGAGCAAGAAGTAGAGGAAGCAGAATGGAAAGCACAAGCTCTGCGAAAGGCTGCGGGTTGGATAACTCCATTCGATGGTCCATTGGTTTCTGCACCTCACTCAATTCATCCCTTGGAAGTCAGAGGAAAGCCTCATGTCTCCCGCTCATCCATGGGTTCAATCCAATATTGGAAAGATGTCATTGAGACCCCTCAAAAAAGGTCAAGAATCCTTTTCATCGATAATCTAGATTCATTTTCATGGAATATTATGCACGCTTTCTGTGAATTGGGAGTTGAAGTGATTTATTGCCATGGTAGATTAGATGGGGTTGCGGATATCGAGGATATTATTGCGTGTTGCAACCCGTCCCATATTGTGATAGGACCCGGACCTGGAATACCTCAACAAAGTCCAATCAGTATGGAATTGGCAATTAGAGCACTACGAGGTGAAACAGTTCCTCTTCTCGGGATTTGTCTTGGCCATCAAGCAATAGGAGTTGCTGCGGGTATGACATTGAGTCATTGTCCAAGCGGTGCAATCCACGGAAGCGCTGTAGACATCCATCATGATTCATCCAATCTGTTCTCCGGATTTTCTTCTCCACTGAAAATGGCTCGATACAACAGCCTTGTCATTCTTGACGACGATGAATCAACCCTAGACAAGTCTGCATGGGATGAACACGGTAACATCATGGCATTCAGCCACCCAATTTACGCTGTACATGGAGTCCAATTTCATCCTGAATCCTGTGCATCAATTCTAGGAATGGAATTATTGTCTACTTTCATTTCTCCACCGGATGGTCTTCAACAAAAGACACGGGCTTAATGTTCAGACGAGGAAGATTCGCTTGATTACGCGACGCGAGGTTGAAGAACGGGCTCACTGTCGACGAGGATGAGGAAGCCGGATGCCAACTTGCAGATTTTGCCATGGCACTTATCCGCGTGAGTACTTCATCCATGGTATCGGCCCTAGGAAAGATGTCTGTCAACGCTGTGGCGTAGATAATGGAATGATTGAGCAATCTGAAGCAACCATGATTTTTGATTCTGGTCTAGCAAACTCACGATTAACTCTACTCTCTAGAAGAATGTCAATCTGGTTATGGATTTTAGCGATCTGGATATTCGGATTTGTATTGTTCTCAAGTATCTCGATTTGGATATTGTTGCCTGTGCTGACCATTCTGACAATCGCCATGCTGATCTATCATGTGTTTGGCAGAGCAAAATATTCCGCTATGTTGTCAAGATTGACTCCGGAACATGAACGACCTCCTGGCCACTGAATCTGTCAAGATTTGGCATGGATCTTGATTACATCACCGTCAGACAATTCATGTTCAGCACCAATGACTCTCTTGCTCTTGCCATCGATTGCTTTGATGAAACCATCTCCAAGGTCGCTGTGAACCGCATATGCGAGTTCCTTGACAGTAGAATCATTCGGAACAACAAGTGCATCTGGCAAGATTCTACCATCCCCATCTGTCCAATGAGTTTCATCGTTAACAGGGTATGCAACAATATGAGCAAGAGATTCATGAAGAACCCGCGAGATTAGAATCGAGACTCCTGTCCCACCGAATTCATCCATCGTTTCTTTCATCTTCTCCAATGCTTCTATCTGAACTGACTTGAGACGTTGCTGCCCCTGTTTTGTGAATTCAAAACTCACTTCTCCAGGCCCATATTCAATGAAATCCATGCTTGCTGCTCTTCTCAATCCTAGTTCAGCGTCAGCCATGGTCGGCATCAATATCGCACCTTCTTCTGCAAGTCTATTCTCTAGATTCTTCCATGTTTTACCAGGAGCGATTTCTGCCTTGTTGGCTGCTACATGAATTGGAAACATGACCCGACGAAGTTGTTCTGCGAGAGCTCTTTTCAAACTGATTCCCCAATCCCAAGGTTGCTCTGTTGCATTCTCATTTTCTCTGAATGCTTCCAATGCCAATTTTACCTGTTGTGGAGTAGCACCTAAACCACTGAGTTTCTCATGCAGAAAGGTGACCATTCCTTTCTCGCCCTCAGTCTGTGTCCTTCGAGAACCTCTCAACCAACCATCGCCAATGATACCATAAATCCAAGCAGTCAATTCCTCAACAAGAAACTCATGTTCTTCCATTATTGAATCCTGACAAGATTGAACATCTTCACTCACACCGATGGGGTTACCCTCAATATCTGTGGTTCCGGCAGCATCAACCACTTGAATCAAAGCGTCACAACGAGCAAGGTCTGAAAGAAACTCATTGCCGCGACCACGGCCACTATGTGCTCCTGGAACAAGTCCTGCAACATCGACCATGAAAACTGGGATCAAACGCTTATGTTCGGTACACGAACCAGTACGCGGTTGACAGATACTGCCTTTTCTCTCATCATTCTCTGAAACCGATTCCAACCGCCCATCTGCCTCCTTGGCAATTCTCAAATCACTACATGGACATGGCAAAGGTGCTGGCAGAAATGCCACTCCTACATTCGGTTCTATGGTGCAGAATGGATAATTGGCAATGTTCACCTTAGATTGAGTGGCGGCTGAAAAGAATGTTGATTTACTCTTAGCATAATTACGCCGTGAATTTTCAATTTGTTTTTTCTGTTTTTTAATATCTTTTGAAGACATTAATTTGGGAATATAATGATCAGGTATACTCATAAATATTAATTATATTTAAATATTATAAATAACGGTACATATATTTGTCTTTATTATGGGAACATTATTATAACTTTAATATCCCGGATATCGTATATATA
>CAXRJY010000076.1:0-17427 GCA_964230915.1 Candidatus Poseidoniaceae archaeon
CATTGTACGGTGTAGATGAAGCGAATTTCCGTTTCGTTCTCGACCCCTTGAAGATCGCTCTTTTTGAATATGAAAACAACCTCATACCAATTGATACTGATCCTCACCTAGGTTGAAATCAGCCACTGGTGAATCCGTAGAAATCGGAATCCGAGACATCTTCCAGTGAATCGCGTTTGACTAAAATCGAACGTACTTGCCAAAGGTCTGTGAAAATCCTTGCCTTTGTTGTCGAATCAAGATAATCCACTCCTGATGAGCCACCGGTGCCAACTCTTCTTCCAATCATTCTCTCGACCATGCGAACATGATGATGTCTGAATAGCAGCAGTTGCTGTTCAAGTTCGACTACAGAATCAATCAGCGTTCTTGGCCAAGCCAAAAGCGGTAGTTCTCGATATGATTCGATGAACAACAGTCCTGCTCTATGTCTACAGTTCTGTCCTTCTGGGAGCAGGTATTCTCTCGCTGCAGCCAAAGATGCTGAGAATCTTTCTTTCACTTTTTCAATTCCTTGGGTGCCCATTGCTAGATGTCGTTCAATCGCTTCATCGTTGTTTGATTGCATCGATGATAGATGTCCTTCGACAAATCCTCTGACCACTTCTTCATCTCCTTCATCATCAGGTGAGGAGCCATGGATGGGAGTTCTGGCAAGCCACCTTGTCAAAACTTGTGCCAGCGACTCTTCATTCGAAGCCGCCACCAATCTGTTCCATGCCTCTTTACCTTGTTCAGATTCATTTGCTAACTTCTCAAAATGAGCCAACGGATCCATTCCTCCAGGACGCTGAACATTGTCTAGACCAAGAACAATCTCCATTTCTCTCATCTGGAATGATTCGAAACCCGAGGCAGTTCCTAATTCATCTCTGAAGGCAAGGAATCCTTGAGGGGTCAATGTCTCCATGACTTTCCATTGGTTCTGCATCAAAGTCATAATCTCAGTGGTGCGGTCGAGGTGGTGGACTATCATTGGTATATGAGATTCAGGCACAGGTTCCAAGGACAATAGTGAACGAGCCTCTGAAAGTTGATTGAGGATCAATTTGAACCAAAGTTCGAATGACTGGTGAACGATGATGAAGTGTAGTTCATCAGCGCTGATATCTCGCCCTCCGGCTACCCCTCCATCTTGTAATTCGAGTAATTCTGCAAGGCGCAGATACTCGGAATAGGTGATTCTTTTCTCTCCCATATCATTGCGCAGACTCAGGTCGTCCATGAGCCTTGCCACTAAGAGAGAATCTGTTCCAAGCATCCCTTGTCAAGTGCCCTACGTATTGAACGGGCAATTCTTCTACCAGTCGACATGCGCCATTCATTGATATCTGAATAGGGAGAACCGCCTACAAAGGGGTTTGAGCCTGCAACGATACGAGCACTGATTTCAAAGACCTTGAATTCAAGTTGGTCTGTGACAATTGTTTCTAGACAGAAGGCCCCAATCATTCCTCTCGCTTCATCTTCCAATTCAAATGAAGCCGCAACAGTACCTTCTGCAAGCCTGAATGCTTCAGGCAAGAGGCTCTCTCTCAACACCACTGGTTGGTTTCCTGTGACAACGAAGGAAGGTTCCAATTCCATCTCCCTCAGATCTCTCAGTGAACCCAGTTTGTAAAATTCGTCGACATTGCTCTCATCTCTTCTATCCATCGACATCAGTTCAAGACGTCCGAGGTTCTTTCCAGATAATTTGCCCTTGCCTTGGACCTGAAATCCATCTTCGGCTGTTGGGTCGAAGAAGAAATGCAGATAATATCTGCATCCAAGGACATATTCTTGGATGGTGAATTCTTCTTCCAACAGAGCATTCCGTCTGAAATCTCTGTAATCTCTTGCAATGAAATATCCACGCCCACCCTTTGCTCCAGCGTATTTCACGATTACTGGTCCGTCGATATCATGTGGGTCAACCACCAACTTTGGCATTGTGCAACCACCTGCTTCCAACCATTCTCTTTGAGAAGAACGGCTTGACTCGAATTTTAGAATCCCACGATTGCCGAAGGTTGGGACCTCTAGATTCCTGAAATTCTCCGCACCCAAATACTCAACCAAGGAACCGTGTGGAATGATTATGACATTGCGGTTTCGCAACCATTCAGATTGGTCCAATAATTCTCTATAATCTTCAAGCATCAACCATTCATCAGGTTCAGCACCTGGGAATGCACTGTAGTACCTACGCCGGTTTTCCCCGACTGCAATTCCAAGTGTTTTGAAGCCCTCTTGTCTAGCCCCATGCAGAATCTGAAGGGATGAATGAGATGCAATGACTCCAATGGTAATGTCATCAGAATCATAGCCGGCGAGCCACTCTCGCAGCTCACTTTGGGTTATTCCCATGCGAGCGGCTCCCGTATTCGCTCTAATACAGTTGCGATGGGAAGCCCTGACGGTCGTGGCTAAGAGCGATATTCTCTTATCGCCGAATCACTCGATATTGAACTCACATATTGTGGCCATATCGTCATTTGAATTGATGTGCCCTTCCCATGCCGAAATATTTCCAGCGATGTTGACAGCGACCAGGAAACGAGTTGGGTCCCTGCTGCCGAAACCTCTGTTCTTCTTGAAGTGGTCAACGCTGACCACGTACTTTCCTGCAGGTGGTTTTTCCTTCCAGATGATATGCTCGATAGGTTTCTTTGATGTTGTACGAGCATTCATCGTATGAACCAGAGTTCCATTGCAGGAAGACAGTCTATTGTTCACATCGATATGGTCTCCTTTTGCAGTATCTACATGGAGATCCAGATCGTTCTTGTTGTTCCACATCAGTGAAATTTCATATTCCGCCCTTTCGACATATTCTCTTTGCAATCTACCATTCAGGGCTTCGAGAATATTTTCATTCACAATTATTTTTTCAATCAATATCTGTGATGAACTGACATATTCGACCGTTGATTGGTATTCGGTTTCAGGCGCTGTAGCGTCATCGCCGTCTCCACCTTCTTCATCTGAATCTCCCTCAGCAGGCTGCAGAATTGATTCCAATGCATCATCAAGAGCCTCATCAGAAACAATTTCTTTTTCTGATAGTTCTGTTTCTGCTTCCTCGGTACCTTCTAGAGCAGCGGCGAGCAATCCTTCTAATTCCTCGCCATCATCGAATGATGCACTTTCAAAAACACTCTCTTCATCATCAGGATATTGTTCCCCGAATTCCATCAGTAGGTCGTCGAAACTTTCCTCTTCTGGTTCCTCAGCAGTCTCAGGCAATAATTCGTCAACAGGGCTGATTTCCTCACTGAGAATCTCTTCACTCGTTTCAGGTTGTGATTGTGGAATCATGGTCCTTAGGGGTTGAGCATCCTCTTCCAGTTCACTTTGAATATCAAGAATATCTTCTGTTGGTTCTAATGCTGAGGCACGATTCTCTTTGTGTTCGGAGAGGCTTTGTAACTGCATTTCACTGATACCTCTGAATTCAATTGCATCGAGTTCTTCCACAGTTTGAGCACTTTCAATGCTTTGCCAATGGATTGCATACATCTGATCATGGAATCGTTCAAATGCTTCTTCCTTGGCTTCTTCCAAGGATGAACGTTGTTCTTCATTGACTCCCGCTATTCTGATTGAATCAACCTGTTCGAAATCTTCAGCCATGATGATTTCACGCATCAATCGGTTGAACTTCTCCGCTCTTTGAACCTCAAGATTCTGTTCCATCAAAGCATTGAGCCTTGAGGTTTCATATTCATTGAAACCAGTCAGGTCCAGATTCTCAAGTTCTTCTGAATCTGTAGATATCATGATTATTTGTTTGGTATCCTCAAATCTTTGCTCTTGTTCTTCTCTAGCACTATCTACCTCAAGATGCTCGATATTCATATTGATCTTCTGACTGAGCTCTTCTGCGGTCTCTTCAGGAATATCTTCCAGCGAGATGGCACGATACTCCTCAATCGTAGAGGCGGCAGCTACCTGAGAGTTAACTTCTGCAATTCTCTCTTCTATCTGTTGCTTGAAACCGGCTCTTTCTTCAATCTCGGGCATAGTGAATTCAGCAACCAGTTTAATTGGGTCTCCAAAGGCGATTCTATCGCTGTACTCTTTGATTTCACCTCCTGCATTGACAATCAGTTTGTACGTAGTGGTAGTTCTTGTTCGGCGCTTCTTGTGATGTTTGTAGAAATGAACGAATACCTTGTAGTTCCCTGCTGGGGCATTCTCTTTCCAGAACACGTTTTCCACAGGTTTCTTTGATTCTGCTCGAACATTCATGTCAACATCCAATTCTCCTCCGCACTTTGAGAACTTGTTTCCTCCATGCATTCGTTCTCCACTTGGGCATACGACGTGCAGGTCGAGGTCATTTCTGTCATTCCACATCAGGGAAAGTTGCACCTCACCAGTCTTTGCACCCTCTCTGTTCAGTCGTTGTTCCAAGTCCTTCTTGGTCTTGTCATCTGCCTCGACTGCTTGAATCTCAGATTCGGTCTGGTCATTGATCTCAAATTGGCGTTGGGCCTCCATTGCAATAATCTGTTCTTGACGTAGCCGTTCTTGTTCAATCGCCGCCTGTTGTTCTTCTTGCTCAAGCTTCAAGAGTCGTTCCTCTTCTTCCTTTCTTTGTTGTTCCATGCGCTCTTGGAAAGCCTCCAATTCGGCTTTCTCTCTGGCTTTCTTAGCTTCGTATTCCTGTTCTTCCATCTGGCGTTTCAATTCCTCATGAGCGATGGCATCTTTCATCTCTTCCTCATGCCTTCTTTGTGATTCTAATTCCTCTCTTTCAGCAGCAAGCCTATCTTCTGCGGCTTTCTTTTGCATCTCCTTGACTTGCAATTCTCGGTAATCAAGGATTCCAGCCAAACGCTTTTCGAATTCTCTTCGTGCATCGGTGAAGGAAAGCTCCTCCTCAGTTTCCTGCATCTCATCTTCTCTAAGCGTGAAATCCATTGATTCTTCACGTTGACTGATGATGAATGGCAGTGACCTTTCCCTGATAATCAGAGTGGCAACGCCATAGGCGAAGCCTCCGCCAAGGGCGCTCAGCAAGGTCCAGTCGGCCCAAGGCATGGACTCCCTACGGGAGTCAGGTCCTAGTAATACCTACCTAAAGAGTGAGAAATTGATTCGATTGTGTTTTCCAGCCTCATCTTTCGTGCCTGGCCACAACTTCCAATAGGTCCATTC
This sequence comes from Candidatus Poseidoniaceae archaeon, assembly GCA_964230915.1. GTDB lineage: Archaea > Thermoplasmatota > Poseidoniia > Poseidoniales > Poseidoniaceae > UBA226. The sequence continues at coordinate 5,146 of CAXRJY010000076.1, forward strand.
GACCTATTCTCCAGATCCCGATAGGCGTTGTTAGAATAGAGGCGAGTAGCACGAATGCAATTACTTTCAATGAAACAATATAGTCTATGGCCATCGGTATATAGAATTCCCAAGTAGTCATCATCGATGCCATTGCACCCATCATCGCAACACTTGCCAACACTCCGGTTATGCCACCAATCAGTCCGATGAATGAATGCTCAACAGTCAGAATCAGTGCAAGTCGCATTCGGCTTGCACCAAGAACACGAAGTGTGGCTAATTCTGTATCTCTTTCAGCTAGATTCATGAGCAAGGTGTTGAACAACACTGTGATTGCAAGGATTCCACCAATCACATACATTGCTTGCATCGCTCCTGCTTGTTGTTTCAGGAGCTTGTTGAAGCCATCGATCAGAGTTTCCTTTTCAATTATCATGATTGAAACTTCACGCAATCCATCATTTACAGATTGTTCATCTGAGAAGGTCATACGAACCCCATTCGCATCGTAATCAACGATTTGACTCAAATCAGTTCGATGAAATATCATCATACGTTCAATTTCTTGAATCGTTCCTGTAACCTCTACCTCGATTTCAGATGCTCCGATTTCAAATTTCACGACATCGCCAACATCCCAGCCAAGAAGAATAGCCATCCCTTCATCGATCAAGACCTGTGGTGGAACGTTTCCAGCAACTGGTAAAGTGCCATCAATGAGATTGATTCTCACCATCTGATCATCTGCGGTTGTGATCTCATCCAATCCATACAATGAGAATATTCTGTCTTCATCTATCTCGTTTCCATTATCGGCAATGAACATCTCGTAGGATGAGGAATTATTCTGAGCCCAACTCTCTGCAACATCGGCATTATCTGGCCATATCATTGCCTGAGCTTCCCAATTGACCTGTTCATCAAGTCCTTCTTCGAAGACATTGGTGAATACAGCCATCATCATCATCATTCCCCCTAGAATCACCATGGAAAGTGATAGAGCGAGCAATGTTACAACCAATCTTCCGGGTTTCCGGAAAGTCGACCTCATGGCAAATCCTAGACCGGGGGAAAGAGAACGAGTGAACTTCGTCAACAGGCGCCCAGGTGCCTTTTCACTGGATTGGCCAAAAACATCCAGTGGTTGCAATTTAGAGGCACGAATCGCAGGACGGATTCCGAAAAGGAAAATCAGGAGCAAAGAACCAGCGCCTATCATGAATATCAGGTCAAGGTAATGGTGAATGGTGACGATAGGCATATCGAAGAATGAGAAGTAGAATTCAGTCAATGCTTTGGTACCGATTGGTGAAACTCCCATCAGTATCCCTAGTGTCACTCCAGGGATTCCCAAAACCAGAGGAACCAGCATGTAGATGTTACGGATATCTTTTCCTGAAGTTCCAATGGTCCTTAGTACAGCGATTTCTCGGGCCTGACTTTTGACCAATCGATCTATTGAAACGGCAATCACAAGACCACTGATGACCAATAATAAAATCAGGATGAAGGGAGTTGTTTTCTGAGAACCTTCGAGGTCTATTCGCAGCATCTCTGGACTTTTCATTCCACTTCGATCAACCACTTCCCCTTCCATTCCCTTGTCTCTCATATCTGAAAGAACTCCTTCCCTCACAAGATTCAATTCTTCACCTTCATCGACATCATAGGTTGATGCGATATCAAAATCCGGGGTTCCAGGCAAGTCGATGTGCAGTTCATTCATGGTCCCCGGTGCAAATCCTGCAATCTCTGCCAATGTGTTAGAATCCAGATATCCAACAATGAAATTTTCATTATCCGGAAACAGAGAACCTTCAGGCATATACCAGAGGTGAAGTGGACTGTATGCAATTCCAATCACCTCCAATTCGACCATTCCATCTCCTGCTGCAATTTCCATCATGTCTCCTATCTGCACATTGTGGGAATTGGCGACATGTGCATCGATGACCATTTCTCCTGCAGTTGGCTCCATCGAACCTTGCACAGGATGCAGAGAAGAGATTTCGTTAGTTGTCATCCCATGCCATAATGATTGTATCCAGTCGCATTCAGCCTTTCGAGCAGAACAGTATGAACTCATGTTCGCCTCTCCTCTCAAAGATAATCTGATTTCACAATTCCAATCACTATGTGCTTCACATAATGCTGTGAAGTTATCTCCATCTTGATGTTCATCGATGACCATGATATCGGCAAGATTAGTTTCTGAATAGAAGTCATCATAGACACTGTTCATGTTACGAGAGAATTCGCTCATAGTAACTCCAAGGTATACGGTCAATGTGATCAGAAGAGTTACTGTGATTACTCGAATCTTCGTTCGCATCAGGCTGCGCCCGAGTCGAGTAAGTAGTAACTTATTCACAAACTCACCCAATGATATCCTTAGCAGCATCCTTTATTGATTCGACAATGTTCTTGGCACCTTTTGTAATATCTTTGACAGCAGTACGTGCTTGTCCAGCAATGCTTGCCAATCCTCCCGGCTCATCAGATACAACATGTCCACTGTCAAGATTGACCACTCTAGTAGCAAAACGAGTCAATGAGGTATCATGAGTAACAAAAATAGTTGTCATATCCCCATCTCTGCAGGTATCGATCAGTGAATCCATCACTTGACTTGAGGTTTCAGTGTCCAGATTGCCAGTCAATTCATCACCGAGGATGATGTTTGGTTTCTTGGCTAAAGAACGGGCGATTGCGACCCTTTGTCTCTGTCCTCCACTCATCTGGGCAGGAAATCTATCTTCAAGTCCTTCAAGTCCAACTTCTTTCAGTTGGGAGATTGCAAGTTCCTTATCCTCAACTCCTGCGAGTTCCTGAACCAACATCACGTTCTCAAGTGCGGTCAGATCACCGAGCAGATTGAAGAATTGGAAGATGTAACCAATGTTTTCCCGTCTGAAAGTAGTCATCGATTCGACATTATTGCTCGGGACCTCTTCAGATTCAAAGAAATATTCGCCTTCCGTAGGGGTGTCCAATGCAGCAATGATGTTCAGGAGAGTAGTTTTCCCAGAACCGGATGGGCCTAGAAGTGCAATGATTTCACCTCTTTCAATAGACAGGTCGATACCGTCCAAGGCCCTTACTTCGGTTTCTCCTTCTCCGTAGATTCTTGTTACCCCTTTCAACTCTATCAATGCCATGAGCCATACTTCCTGAATCGTGGCGTGAAATGGAAGTGTTTGAAATCTTCTCTTTCACTGCGGATAGGCAGGGTCAATACAGATACCACAAATCAGTGAACATGCGCGAGGTCAAGATGACGTGGTCTGCTGAAAATTTGAGTATGGGAGATTTCTCACCATTGTGCGAGATTTGCACGAGTATGGAGGTTCTTGGACATCTAGATGTGTCTGAAGATGGGGTAAGACAATTGGTCAAGGTTGATTTTCTCCCTGGCAAGGGGATTGAAGAACTTTCACAGGTCGATTTTCTGACCGTAGAAGGTCCTCTCCCACCTGCTGAAGCGCCAGAGAGAGGTGGTGAAGGGTACATTGTGTTGACAAATCACCATTCATTATCAACAGGTGCCATTCTAATGAATGATATCACAGTCCTGCCTCCTTATCGTTTGGGGCAGAATGGAATGGTGATCAATGTTCGAGGTTTACCTTCTGGTGTATCTACATTCGTGAAGTTGGCGCGTGAAGTTCTGCCACCTGATTCGATAGCAGTCACATCAAATGACGAAGAGTATGGTTTGGCAAATATCTTGACTGAAAAGCAGAGAGAAGCACTGCGCGCTGCAGTTTCATCAGGCTGGTTTGACATTCCGCGTCAAGTCAGTCTCAGAGAGTTATCGGATATGACTGGAATTACCAAGAGTACGCTTGGCGAGCACCTTGAGAAAGCAACTTCAATCATTATGAAATGGCTGGTTGGAAGCGAGCAGGTCTGAACCACAGGTATTGAAATGACTACCCCAGAGGGGGTTGCATGGCAAGGTCATCTTTGCATGCTGAGAGATTGGCGCGTCTGATGCCTGATGGCAAGGCAGTATGGGTGCCGATAGACCACGGAGTTTCATCTTGGCCAGTGGCTGGATTATCAGATCTCGACTCCCTTGTGCATGACTTGAAGGCTGGTGGAGCCGATGCAATAATCGCTCACAAAGGAGTGGTAAGCAGATATTCTGATTCAGCAATTCCATTGCTGATGCATATTTCTGCATCAACTGTTCATGGTGGCGAGCATTCCTCCAATAAAGTGCTGGTTGGCTCCGGCGAAGAAGCCCTGGAAAGAGGGGCAGCAGGAGTCAGCGTTCAGGTCAATCTTGGTGATCTCAATGAGCACCTGATGCTTGAAAGGATGGGGATGATTTCTGAACAGTGTCATCGCCTTGATATTCCATTGTTAGGGATGATATATCCGCGTGGACCATTTCTGAAAACAGAAGGTGACCATACAATGGCCGTTGCACATGCAGTACGCTTGGGTTGGGAATTGGGTTGTGATGCAATCAAGACTTCTTGGCCAGGAAGCAAGGAAGCATTCGCAGAAGCAGTAAGGGCAGCGCCGATTCCGGTATTGATTGCAGGAGGTGAATCCAGTGGAGATTTCACCGAGGTTCTACGAATCGTTGCAGATGCCATGGAGGTTGGTGGTGCGGGAGTATGTATGGGCAGACAGATATTTGCTAATGAGAATCCAAGAAAGTGCGTACTTGCATTACATGGTCTGATCCATGAAGGATTGAGTTTCGAAGAGGCTTGTGAGGTATTGTGATGGAGGTCTGGTTGGATCGTCGAAACAGTTCAAGCCTGAACATGAACGTGGATGATTTCGATCGGGTTCTTTCTTCAGGGCCTGAAGATGGTATAGTCGTGAATGTGAGGGATGATTCAGAACAACAACGTGCACGTTCAGCCATCGGCTCAGTCGACTGGGTGGTTGTGGAATTGGAAGAATGGAAGATGATACCTCTTGAGAATCTGGTTTCTGCTGCTCAAGGCAGTCCAACTAGAATTGCGGCCCTAATCGATGAACCTTCACAGATTCAAGGGGCTGCATTCGCTTTGCAGATCGGGGTTGATGCCTTATTGGTGCCAGAGAAGGAAGATGTGGTTGAAGCGGCTTTCATAGCCAAATCACAACGCTTGGAGAGAACTTCACAACAACAGTTCCCAGAGAATCATGGTGCTGCTGAGTTTGCTGCTGTCACGGTCACTTCAGTACAGACTGCGGGTGTTGGTGAGCGAGTATGTATCGATTTGACCTCTCTTCTTTCGCTAGGTGAAGGAATGATGGTGGGCTCCAGTTCTGCTTCGATGGTTCTGGTTCATGGAGAGACAATCGACAGTGAATTTGTTCCGGTAAGGCCTTTCAGAGTCAATGCAGGTGCTGTTCATGCCTACACATTGTTGAGTGACGGAAGTACCGCATATCTTTCAGAACTTGAAGCTGGAGATTCAGTGATGATTTTCTCAATGGAAGGCAATACCAGAGAAGCAACTATTGGCAGATTAAAGATTGAAAGAAGGCCGATGATATTATTGAAGTGGATAGATGAAAATGATAATGAGGCACAGGCAATCTTTCAACAAGCAGAGACGGTTAGAGTGGTTTCAAGTGCGGGTAAAGCGATTGCAATTACCGAAATCAAGAAAGGTGATTCACTGATATCCAGAACTGATTCAGGGGCTCGACATGTTGGTCAGCAGGTCGACATGGATATCCAAGAGAAGTGATTGAATGGCAAGGTTGGGTAAAGGCGAGGCAAATGGAGCCTGTAGCCTGTTGCATGCCGCAGGTATCGGCTATGGAGCCAGTCTTGCGCTAGACCTTCCAGTCGTGGTGACTCTTCTCGACAAGCCTTCAAGGCGTGAACTCGATGATCCGGATGGCCTGCTGGAGGCGACAGTTGAGGCATGGAAGGAAGCAGGTCATGGATTGCCGGAATCAGAATTACATTGGAGTGTAAGCAGCAAAGTTCCATCGCGCCAAGGTCTCAAATCCTCTGCTGCTGTTTCGGTCGCTGCGATCAGGGCATTAGCAGCTGCAATGGATATTGAAATGACGAATGCAGAAATTGTTGATATTTCAGCAAAGGCACAATCTGCCTCAGGAGTATCATTGACCGGCAGTGTGGATGACTCATGGGCTGCGGCTGAAGGTGGATGGAAACTGGTCGACCCGAATCGTCCTGCTGCAGAGGGTATTCTATTGGAAGGAGATGGACCAAAATCCGAGGATTGGGACGTATTACTCATCCTTAGAGGTGAGCGGATGGAATCGCCTGAGATGGAAACATTTGCTTGGCATCAAGAAGGTTTTCAGAAATCATTGTCTGCACTAGAGGAAGGAAATGAACTTGTGGCGCTTACTTGGAATGGCCGTTCAATGGTATCTGTCTTGAATGACATGATTGGTCGTAGGTTGACTAATGATGCATTTGTCAATGGAGCCAGAGCCGCAGGAGTCAGCGGTTCAGGTTCTGCCATCGTGATTTTCTCCCCTTCGGTATCTGCTCCTACATTGGAGCGATTGCGTATGTGGTATACCACCAGGCAGAACGGGCTTGAGGTGATTGAGACCAAAGTTCTCAATCGTCAACACGCCAATCCCACTGAAGTAGAGTGAGAGAAGGCTTGAATCATCATGTGCCTACCCGCGCATGAGTCCCATGTCAATGCGCATCGGTGAGAGATTGCGTACGACATTGTTCGGTGAAAGTCATGGCCCTGCAGTTGGCGCTCTAGTTGAAGGGATTCCTGCAGGCACTCCTGTCGATGAGGAATATCTGGTTGCTGAACTTGAGAGAAGAAGGCCAGGAAGTGGGATTGCTTCATTGCGCAAAGAATCCGATCATTGTGAAATCCTATCTGGAGTGTATCAAGGAAAAGCCACAGGTTCTCCACTTCTACTATTGATTCGGAATGATGATGCCCGTTCAAGTGACTATTCATTCCTCCCTGATATGCCTCGGCCAGGGCATGCAGACTTGCCTGCCATGGTCAATAGCGATGGAGCAGCTGACCCTAGAGGAGGCGGAGTCAACAGTGCCCGTTTGACCGCTGGACTTGTCGCTGCAGGTAGTCTTTGCACCCCGCTTCTAGATGAGCATGGAGTTTCTATTCTTGCCCATGTATCTGCGATTGGCGACATCAGTTGCTCTTCTCCCCCGCGTGAACTTCCCGAAGATGAAGCTTGTCAGAGAGTGAGATGTTCCAACCTAGAAACTGCTCAAGAAATGCTTGCTCATGTAATTGAGGTAAGGAAGCAGGGAGATTCTGTAGGTTCTAGAATAAGTATTGTAATCGAAGGTCTACCTTTGGGCTTCGGCTCTCCATGGTTTGAGGGTCTTGAGCCATTGTTGGCTCATTCATTGATGTCGGTACCTGGAGCCAGAGCGGTCGAGTTCGGAGAAGGAACAGGTGTCTGCCAAAGTAGAGGTAGTCAGCATAATTCACCTTGGTACATGGGAGATGAAGGTCCAGAGACTGATGGCGACTGAGCCCTAGGAGGAATGGCTACAGGTGCACCATTACTGATGGCATTGACTTTGAAACCCCCAAGCAGTATTTCATTGCCTCAGCAAACTCTTGACATGCCCAGTGGTGAGCAGAAGGAACTGGTAGTAAGAGGTCGTCATGACCCCGTGTTGGGGCCTAGAGCGGTACCGGTTGCAGAAGCGATGTGTAAACTTGTCATCTCTGATATGATATTAGGTGGAGGGAGACAAGATGAATGATTGGGTGATTCACAAATTTGGAGGCTCTTGCCTCAGGACTCCCGGAGATCTCGACCAGATTCACCGTCGTTTGTTGACCAGTCAAGGTAGCCCAGTGATCGTTGTCTCTGCTCTATGGGGAGTAACCGATCGCTTGCTCAGGGCGATTCGCGAACCATGGCAATGGAGTAGTCTGGTCAATGACCTTCGAAGACAACATTTGCGATTCACCCCTGGATTGGAAGAGGAAGATAGAGGAAACAGATTCAAACAAACCTTGGAGAGGTTATCCGGATACTTATTGGAATTATGTCAAGAGCCTGAAGATGAACAACTCAGGAATTCGATATTGGCCTGTGGAGAGAGATTGTCCTCTCTCATCGTTGCAGAGGCACTTCGACGTCGTGGCATTGATTGTAAGGCAGTAGAATCAGATGAACTAGGTCTTGTCATCTCAGACAATGGTGCCACAATAGATTTGGAATCAAGTGCTATCAGAATTGATAGAGGACTACTTGAGGAACGTATTCCAGTGGTCAGTGGATGGTTTGGAACTGATGTGAATGGGAATGTAAGGGTTCTCGATAGAGGCGGAAGTGACCTTTCTGCAGCGGCTCTTGCAACAATTCTTGAAGCACAAAAAATCATACTGTGGAAGGATGTTCCAGGAGTCCTTTCTGTAAGTCCTCGATGGGGTATTGATTCTCAGACAATCCCATATCTCGGTCAGGAAGAAGCATTGGCTCTTGCAAGAGCAGGTGGTGTGGTGCTTCATGCTGCTTGTATCGAACCATTATTGGGAGCGGGTATACCACTGGAGATCAGGCCACTGCATCTTGATGGGGTATTCACAACCATAGGTCCAGATATTGAAACCGGAGATAGTCGAGTCTCTGCGATTTCATGCACACCTGGAATCATGGAGTATTCGATAATGACTTCTGGAATAGATACTGCTTCGATGTTCAATTCTGTGATGAGATTGATCAGGGATGAAGCGGTAAGAGTGTGGGTGGTCAAGGTATCTGAAGGGCACATCACAATGTTCGTCCCGAGTTCTCTCTCTATTGAGATGGATATTCTATTGGAGTCAATGGCTTCAACTTTCAAGAAGAGTGTTAACGCTTCTCTGATTTCGTTGATTGGTAAAGATATCAAGTATGAACCAAGTAATGCCATTGCAACTATAGAAGAGAGATATGCTCTTCATTTCTTGACTGATGAGGCGAACCTGAATCATCTTGTAAAGGAATTGGTAGAACATTTCAAATTGGCGTGCTGAACATCTCAAATATTTCGATTTTCACGCCATTTCTGCATTCTCAAAGGTAGATTGACTGCAAACATCAAGCCAACTACCAAGAATACGAATAGACTACCAAGTGCAACCCCGTATACTGAGATCAATTCTACACTTTCTTCCATCCGCTTTGCAGTTTCTGATGAGAACCAATTCACCACGGCAGGAATGATCGTGTTGATGGAGAGTACTGAGGCGGCTAATGCTCCTGCAATTGCTGGATTGATCATCAGGCTACGATGATACTTGCTGATGATGCGCTTTACATTCATGACATACACTTCATTGGTACGAATGCTGGTATCGAGCATGCTGAATCTGATGACGCCATTTGTTAATTCAAAGTACATGACAAGAAGTACTGCATAGATGACTATGAGTGTGGTTTCGAGCCAAGGATTCTGTTGCAGGTCGAACCAGTCGTTTGACAAGGAAACCTTGCTCGAAGCAAAACGCATTGCTGCGAGAATAAACAGGAAATAGGAAGCTAGTAACCAACGAGGGTCTCTTGACATTGTTCCCCAGAACCCAGTTCCTGTAGCGGATAGGATGACCATTGACTGCAGTAGTGTGGCGCCTCCAACGCTACCGAAGATCCAGAACCAGAACGTTCCTTGAGGAGGAGTGACTATCCAAGTGATTACACCCAGTGAAATCAACATGGCATAGGCTCCCAACTGTAGGGTCTGAACCATCCTGTCAGCGGGTAGGAACTTGTGCTTCGGGACAACAGGTCCACCGAGAAGTGCCTCAATGAAACCAGGGATGTGAACATCTGGAACTGCATCATCAGGAACCTCAGTTCCCGATTTCATCTTGCCAGCAGCCTTTTTCCTACTTGGTGCGGCTGAACGAACAACCTTTCCATCATAGAGATGGGAAGTGTCACTACGTGGTGCTGGGTTTGCTGCTATTGGTGGTGGAGCTGCTGCCATGTTATCACCTCAGAATCCCCTTGCTCCAGCCAGAGCAGTTGATAGTAACATATCAGGTTCCCAATCCATGATGTTGACTCCCATTCCGCGCAATTCACTGATCAGGATATCACGTTCAGTCTTCATCACCTCAAATCCAGTTCTATCGATACGACGTGCATCGAACTCAAACTCCAGACTTGAAGGAGACAGGACAGTGACATCGAAGTTTCTTGCTCTGAAGTCTCGAAGAGCATTGACTATTGTAGGATCTTGTTCCAGATTGGACATGACGATTATTGGACTGCCCTTGTTGATGTGAGGAAGAATACGATTGACAACCACTTGCAGTGGAGTGTTTCCTCTAGCCATTGCCCCAGCCAATTTGGTCAAGATGACATACAACTGTTTCTTACCGGTGTCTCGGTCAACTGATACTACTTCGTCTCCATAGACGATGAGTCCCACTGAGTCTCTTCTTGAGAGGAAATATCTGGCTAGGGATGCAGCCGCTCTAGTAGAATACACCAGTGCATTTCGGCTGACTGGGCCAGTCTCAGCAATCGCTCTACTGTCAACGATTAGAATGATATCTGAAACGGCATCTCTCTCTCGCTCATTGACCATCAATTTACCACTTCGAGCGTATGCATTCCAGTTGATGGCTCTGAAAGAGTCTCCATCAAAGTACTCACGTAGGCTGTAGAATTCACTACCAGGGCCAGGTTGCCTTATGTTCACTGCTCCAGTGAAGATCTTTGGAACCTTGCTCTTGACAAAGGTGTCCTTGAGGTCCTCCATCTTTGGAAATACCAAGAAATCATCGTAGACATGCAGTTCCTTCTCCTTGTGGAACATTCCAAATGTGTCTTGGACTCGGACGGCTACTGGACCCACGCTGTAGAATCCCCTGAGTGGACATTCAACGGTGTATTCGATGAATGTCTCTCGGCGAGGTCCTAGTTCCATCAAGATATAATTGGCACCTTTCTTGATACGCATGACCTCAGGAACTCTATCGCGGACCTCAAGAATCTTGGGTAACGCACTATGGGTCTGCATTCTGAGGGTGATTTCAACCTCACCATCCTCAAACACTCTGGCAGTGGATAATTTTCGCATTGCTGAAACGTTAGAGAGAGCAACCCCTTCTTCTCCCATCCATTCGTCCATTCTGCGGCCGCTGGCTGCGACGTCAGCGTGTCCTGAAAATAGTGCAGCATAGGTGAGGAAAACAAAGATCACTACTGCTACTGTGACTAATTGTGAGTTGCGCAGAGTCAGCCCCATCAAGTACATGGAAACCGCTAGGCTTCCAAGCAGGGCGGATTTGCGCGACCACACCGAGCATCACTCCCAAACCATCACTTTGAATTGAACTCAGACGGTTGGAACTGGAACTTCTCTGAGAATAGACTGAACTACTTCTCCGGGTTCCAGACCCTTAATCTGATGTTCAGGCTTGAGAATCAGCCTGTGAGCAAGTGCGAGTTCTGCGACAGCCTTGATGTCGTCAGGAGTCACGAAATCACGTCCACGCATGGCTGCTGAAGCACGACCAACCTTGAGCAGTGCCTGAGAACCACGAGGAGAGGAACCAACCAGTACTCTCGGGTCTTCACGTGTGCGGGCTACACACTCAACCATGTACATACGAATCGCTGGGTCAACGTATACATCTTCACAGGCCTGTTGCATTGCAATGACACGCTGTGGGTCAGTAATGACATCAACATCCACTGCATCCTTCTTTCGAGTGATACGTCGGGACAGAATCTCGTCTTCATCGGCTCGGTCAGGATATCCAACGCTCATCTTGAACATGAAACGGTCCAATTGAGCCTCAGGTAGCGGATAGGTACCTTCCTGCTCCACTGGGTTCTGAGTTGCCATAACGATGAATGGTGCTGGCAATTTGTGAGTGACAGTTCCAATGGTGACTTGCTTCTCCTGCATCGCCTCAAGCAGAGCAGCTTGAGTCTTTGGCGGTGCACGGTTAATCTCGTCAGCAAGTAGTAGATTACAGAACAATGGACCTGGCTTGAAGGTGAACTCTCCCTTCTTGGCATCATAGATGTTGGTACCGGTGATGTCTGCAGGTAGCAGGTCAGGGGTGAATTGAACACGCTTGAAGTCGCAACCCAATGAATCTGCGAAAGTGTTGGTCATCAGTGTCTTTGCCAATCCTGGATAATCCTCGAAAAGTAGGTTTCCATTGGAAAGAATGTTGATTAGAACATTGTCGATGACGTGAGCTTTTCCGATAATCACTTTTTGTACTTCAGCACTGATCGCTTGTGCTATTGCACCAACCGCTTGAAGGCGTTCTCGCACTTCTGGGTTGCTTTGGTGTCTCGGTTGCGCTGCTGCTTGAGCCTGAACAGGTGCTGCTGGTGCTGCAG
>CAXRJY010000077.1:0-15958 GCA_964230915.1 Candidatus Poseidoniaceae archaeon
CCATGCGCGACCTGTTATCGCAAGATTGACACGCCGCGGGTCAAGAGCGCTGTTGATGAGCGCTGAAGTATGGGGGCCCCGCTGGTCCGCGAACGGCTCGATAATCGCACGGCGATGGATGGAAGCGTGTGCTGCGAAACAGAGTCTGGTTGTTCTTGCCGCCGATTGCCAGAATATGGATGAATTGAATCAACTTCTTGAATCGGTGCATGAGTATGTAGTCGCTCTCAAAACTCATGTTGACTTGGTCAATGATTGGACACCGGATGCGTGGAGTGATTTCTGCGCCAAGGCAGATGGTTATGGGATGTTGATATTTGAAGATAGAAAATTTGCTGATATTGGCAAAATATCAAAACAACAGATGGGTGGAATTTACGATATTCGAAGTTGGGCAGATCTAGTCACCTCACATTTGATCAGTGGCCCTGATGTTGTTGATGGATTGCAAGCCGGTTGGAAAGAAGTTTCGCGAGATGGGGGGATATTGCTATTGGCACAGATGAGTAGTCGGGGCAATCTGTTGAGTGCCGAATACTCAGATGAAGTTGTAAGGATAGGCAAGGAGCAAGATGGAGTGTTTGGATTCATTGGGAATGGTAGTGATGCTGGAAATATTGCTACACTAAGACAAATGCTGGGAGATGAAAAAATGATTTGGACCCCTGGAATCAACCTTCAGGTAGGCGATGGTGAATTGGGGCAGCGTTATGGAGACCCAAGAGAAGCGGTTCTGGCCGGTGCTGATGGCATTATCGTTGGAAGTGGGATTCATGGGATGAATGAGCCGAATCATGCTGCGCGCGCCTATGCTGAGGCATCATGGCAGGCATTGCTGGAGAGAACGGGATGAGTCTTATTTCATGGATATTGGCTGGCTTGGGAACTGGTGGAGTGTGTTGGTTGGCTTACAGGCATTGGGCGAGAATGAATTCATTGGATACGCAACTTGCGACTGGTGACCCTTCTTTGTTGAAGCAGTCTCATGTCTATATTGAAGAGGTGATTCAAGCCCCAGCAGGGAGTCAGTTGCATGAACAACAGATGGTTATTGCCGTGAAAAAACAGTGATCATGTATATTTGAAATATGAAAATGATGCATATAATTGCCACCCTACAAGGATGATTATGGTCAATACTGGCAGCCACCAAAGTTTGCTTTTCTTTTTCTTGGCCGCGACGGGGTTTATTGGGAGAAGTATTGGTGTTTCGATTTCTCCTGAATCTGTTTGAATAGGTAGTTCTGGTAAAGAGAGAGGTGGGAGATTGAGTTGCGGGGTTCCGTCTTCTTCAATTGATACCTCGATGACGTCTTCTTCCTTCATGGGGTGTAATTCGTCAAGGTCCTCGAGGCCGGGGGCATCGGGAATTGGGCCGAGAATGATATCCCATTTTTCTTCAAGAGAGGCGTCTGTCAATGGTTTCTCCAGCCAAGCTACTGCTCCAGCGGAATGAGATGCGTCCTCAGCAAGATCTCTCAATCTTCGCGGAGCCAAGAACACTATCCTACAATCTCCCCCATGTTCTCTCATCTCAAGTGCTGCAACATGTCCATCAAGAGTGGGGATGTCCAGGGATATCAAGACGAGTTCAGGCTCATATCTGATGTAATCATCTACTGCTTTATCCCCATCAGTGCATTGAATGACATTGAATTCTCGTTGTGTGAAAATCTGCTTCATCCTCATATGGGTCATCTGATTATTATCGACTACGAGAACCGTTGGTGCGGTAGGGTCATCCACCTCTCCAACACGGCTCATGTTTCGTCTCAACCCGCTTGAGGTCAAGAAGCGTTCGCAGAATGTGGTCACTCTTCTTCATTTTCAGAAACGAGTTCTTCAGCCGGCCCATCACGTGGTTCTGTGAATGCTTGATGGGCGATCTCGGCCTCTGCTTCTTCCTTTTCTCGTTGTTTCTTGTACTCGGGTGCTTTTACAAATTGCATCTGTAATTCTGAGATCACTCCCCTGAGAAGCTGCTCCTCTGTTGAGTGGAGGTTTCCTTTTGTTTTATCTTGCAACATCGTTAGAATATCGATGGCTTCTTTCGCTTCAACTGGATTCCAGTGCGCCGTACCTTCATGGTCGGCAATAAATCCAAGATTTACTAATGCTGAACGTTGGAACATGTGGATGACTGTGAATAAGCGCGCACTTTGTTCATCGGTGAAGACATCTTCTTCTTCCATGAATGGCGCAAGAAGCCATATGCCATGAACCTAATCAAGCCCATAATTGGTTTAGAAGCCAATCGGGATCGAATTGTATCAAGTCTCCATATTCCTGACCTATACCTGCAAGAACAATCGGCCTGCTGGTGGAGAAGGCGATTGATAGCCCGGCTCCTCCTTTAGCATCAGTATCCATCTTTGAAAGAACGGCTCCATCGAATTTCAATATCTCTTGAAATTGTACTGCCTGATCAACCGCATCATTTCCGGCCAGAGCATCTCCAACAAACAAAACGAGATGGGGTTGGCAAACTCTGTGGACTTTGTTCAATTCATTCATCAGATTGACCTTGTTCTGCATTCTTCCGGCGGTGTCTACAATGACGATGTCGGCATTTCTTGCTTTGGCACTTTCAATAGCATCTCTGGCAATTGCTGCTGCATCGCCACCGCGCTGACTTGAAATGCAACGTATTCCGATTCTATCACAGTGAGTTTCTAATTGTTCAATCGCTCCTGCTCTGAAAGTATCTGCTGCTGCTGCCATTACAGTTTTCCCTTCTTCTTTCAAACGGTATGCTATTTTCGCAGCAGTGGTTGTTTTGCCAGTTCCATTGACTCCAACCATCATAATCACTACAGGGGTGTCTCCGGATTTCACAAGTGAATTGATAGTCTCAAAGAAATCCCAATAGTCGGCCTTGAGCAGGGTATGCAAGGCTCGTTTCAAACTGGCTTCAACAACCATGGAAAGATCGGCTCCTTTTCGTAAACGGCTGCCAATCAATTCCTTGCGCAGTGCGCGTAGTACCTCTGTAGTCGCATCGCTACTCATGTCTGCTTCCAACAAGGCCCATTCCAGTTCTTCCAGAAGATCATCCAATGCGCCGCCTTCCTTGATCACCCTTCCTCCACTTTCAACGACACCTCCACCAAGATCTATCTCGATGTCGCGTCCATCTGATGTTTCAACCGCTTTTGCGCCCTTCGATCCAATTGGGGCTGATTTGACGCTGACTAATTGGCGCCCTGTTGTTGAACGCATCATATGGAGGTCAACTTGCGAGCCAGAAACTCGCGAGACTTCTTTCAAACCTCTTTTTTTTGCTTTCTTGGAAGTTTTCTTGGCTGCTTTCTGTTCACTTTTCTTGAGGCTTTCAAGTCGTTTCCTCTCCTTCTTGCTAATGTTGACTGGTAAAGGGGCAATGTCTGATTCATCATCCCATTCATCCCACTCTTCTTCATCTGCAGGTTCTGGATCTTCCTCTATCTCATCCCAGCCTTCATCACTATCAGATTCGGGCAATGGCTCGGGTTCGGGTTCAGATTCTTCTAAGGGACCTTTGTTTGCTAAGGCTTGAATGGCTTCTTCACTATCATCCGGTGCAGAAAGGGCATCAGTATCCGTTTCATCAATAACTGATTTCACCTTTTTCTTGAAACGGTCGAACAGGCCCATCGTTTCACCTCAATCATCCAGGGTCAATTCTCCGCCAAACCCACGTCCTCTTTTTGGGCGGTGAACTTCTTTCTTTTCTTCTTGCGTGGAAGGTGTCGCAATTTCCTGTTCATCATCATCATCTGTTACGTCTTTTGCTGATTCTTCAAACGTCTTGACCAATTCTTTGATGGCTTCTTCAGCGACCACCTTCTGCTCATTTAATTCATTGATTACAGACTGAAGATCACTCTGCCTCTTTGTGATGATTTCTTGAGCGGAGGACAAGGATCTTTCTGCAAAAACGTTTGAACCGATATCAACCACTACTTTTTCTTGTTCAGACACGGGTAGATGGACGCCTGAACCAAGAGGAACCATGGAATCTGAAGATTCTTTCAAAGCGCTCAATGATGCTTCAGTTTCTCGATGTTCATTCTTCACCGCTTCAAGTTGTGTTATCTGTAGTTCAACCTGCTCCAAACGTTGCCTGTTGACATCAACCAATCGACTGATTCGTTGTAATTCGGCTCTATCAGTCATGTGATACACCCTCTTGTGAAAGGGCGGGTGTCATCAACCCACCGAAGGAATTCATTCTTCTTCAGAACCTGAAGCATCAGAAACTGCTATCTGTTCTCGAAAATGATTGATGACCAATGGGTCTGAAGAAGAATCGGGAGATATCTTCTTACAGGATTCAATCTTTATCTGGATTCGGTTGAGTTTGTGTCTGCTTCCTAAAATGGAGTAGACGCGATGTTTCGCATCATTGTTGTCTGAAGCAACAACATCTTGGGAGAAGGCTTGGGTTTGCTTTCCAAATGGCGCGGTCCCCTCGACTCGGTATGCTTGCATAGCGCCGGCGACCTGTGAATCCCCCTTAAACGCGCTGGCGCGTATATTGATGCTCTCAAAGGCGATGTGTTGACGTGTGATGAGTGTCTCGGAACTGATGAATGAAATTCAGTAATGCCCTACTGATGGTTCTGATGCTGGCTTCAATGCCTTTCTCAGGGATTGTAGATGGTGATATCCCTGATGTGCCAATAATGCATGAAATAATCATTGAATCTGAGGAGATCTGGACTGTTGAGGCTTGGAGTGAGTTGCGTTCGGCGGGGTTGGAACCATTGCGACAATTGTCTCCACATTCTGTTCTCGCATGGGGTATTGGAGAAGGGGTTGGAGAGGCTGCAGAATGGCGTCCGGGCTTAGAAGATATTTCTCCTTCGGGAGAGGTTCGAATATTATTGGAGCCGAGATTGCCTTTTTCAGGCGTTAAACAGGTGATGGAGATGTTGGAAGAGGTGGGGCTGGTTGGTGAAATCGAGTTTCGCCCTACTGCGGGTTCTGCATTACCTCTACGCATGATTGCTGAATGGGAGAGCAATGACTTGGATGAAATCTTGGAAATACCAGGAATTTTGTGGATTGAGCCTGTACTGAGTACTTCTGCTAGAAATGATGTTTCGGCTGGGATAATGGCTTCTGGAGAATCTGATCACGTTGTATCATGGGGATTAGGATTGAATGGTTCTGGTGTGGTGATTGGATATGCCGATACTGGATTAGATAGGGATCATGCGTGTTTTCGGGAAGACCCATTGCCTCATGACAATGCTACTGGCCTTCCTGGGCCCGGGCACCGTAAAGTAGCATTATTGAATGAAACTCTCGATGATTGGGATTATTCTGGCCACCAAGATGGTAGGCACGGCACCCATGTTGCTGGAACTTTGGCGTGCAGATTTATTGATTCAGAAGAGATGCCTGTTGGAACATCTATGAGCCATGGTGCGAGGTTGGTTGTTCAAGATATAGTGAATGAAGAGGGGTGGGTGCCTCCTGATGTTGATTGGTTACTATGGGAGGCTTTGACACAAGGCGCTGTAATTCATTCGGATTCGTGGGGAGATGATACTGTTGAATACACTGCTAGAACTTATGATTTTGATGCTTGGGCAAGTGAGGTTCCTTGGTCTGTGGCATTCATCGCACCCGGTAATAATGCTGGACAGATGATGGAGCCTGCGAATGCTCGTTCGGTCGTAGCAGTAGGGGTTGCAACAAAAACAGAGGATCATGGGTTGTGGAATTATGCCTCAGTAGGTCAAACTCATGATGGAAGGAGGGGGATTCACATTATGGCCCCTGGAACATCGATGGTTTCGGCGAAGTCGGATGATAATCGCACCTCTTGGAACAATGGAACAAGAAGCAGTACTGGTTCGTCAATGGCTACACCTGCAGCAGCATCTTTCACAGCTGTGATTCAACAATTGGTGGAAGAGGGATGGTTCTCGAATGAAAGTCAAGGTTTTACCCCCAGTGGCCCTTTGTTACGGGCTTTGTTAGCAATCGCTGCAGAGCCGATGCCTGGACTGGTACATGGGCGAGGTGATACTGGGTTGGCACCGGATAATGTGCAAGGTTGGGGGCGTGCTAATCTTTCTAGATTGGTGGATTTTGAAAATTTGTCAAATAGTGGGGTTTGGATCTGGGATTCCTATGCAATGGATGATTGGCAACAGCATATCGAAGAGCGTGTCTTTTCCTCTTCACAGGACAGTCGTCCACTGCAACGCGTGATGGATGTGCCATGGGATGGTGTTGGGGCGGCTGGTCCATTTCTTTCAACTGGAGATGTTCATTCATGGAATCTATCGTTGACTGGCGAGGGGCTCGAAGTGCGTTTGTCTTGGTCTCCAAATCCTGAGCCGGCACAGATAGATGACCTGCAATTGAAAGTTGAATTACCCTCTGGTGATGTCGTTTATGGAGATGATTTTGGAGATGATGGTTTTTCATTGATTCATGATTCTGAGTTGCATCTCGGGGCGCGAAATGAAACTACTGTGGGAATTCGTTTACCTGCTGCACTGCTTGAAAATTCATCTTGGGTTAATCTCTCCGTATCTGCACGCTTTGTGAATATTGGAAATGATTCTGGGATGCTAGGGATGAATGGAGACAAGATTGGGTTTGGTTTGGCTGTAAAGGGAGCATCTTGGCCGATTCATATCGAAGAAGAATTGGATACTGATTCAGACGGAATTCCTAATGGTATTGATGAAGATGATGATGGCGATTCTTGGTCGGACATCAATGAATTGGATTGTGGGACCAACTCTACAGATGCTTTCTCAATTCCAATAGATACTGACGGGGATGGTTTCTGTGATGTCGTTGATCTGGATGATGATGATGATGGGTGGACTGATGGATTGGAATTAGAGTGTAACACGAATGGTACTGATTTGTTGTCAGTTCCGTCCGATCTTGATGATGACATGGTTTGTGATTTGGTGGATGGAGATGATGATGGTGATGGAATTCTCGATGAGGATGATGTATTTCCAAAGGACCCTGGTGAATGGGGAGATAATGATGGAGATGGGATAGGAGATGTTCAAGACCTTGATGATGATGGAGATGGGTGGTTGGATGGTGTGGAGATTGCTTGTCAAAAAGATCCTCTGGATATTGTTGTTTTTCCTGCTGATTTTGATGGTGATGGTGATTGTGATTTTCTAGACCTTGATGATGATAATGATGGGTTGTCTGATACGGATGAAATAATACATTCAACAAATCCTTTGAATCCAGATTCGGATGGTGATGGGATGTTGGATGGTGATGAGGTGAGTGCCGGTAACGACCCCACTTCAAATGAGAGTTTGAATAAGGGAAAAATTGAGGAGAATGATACTCCTGGATTCGGGGGGCTTCACGTCATTTCAATCTTGATGTTCGTAGCTTTGTACCGAAGAAGAATTGGTGGGTGAATTGGGGGTTTTTATCCTTAAATCAACATGGATTGGTCCAATTGGCGCGACTCAACCTTGAAGACCACTTCAGGTGTGGCACGACCACGCCGCGGCGACGCGAGGGATGAGAATGGCTGAGAGATTATACATCGGAATTGACCTTGGAACCTACCAGTCAACGATTGCATCGAGTGCAGGTGCTATGCAAACAATAGAAACTGTAGTGGGAAAACCCAAAGATCCTGTTGCAAGAAATATGTTGGGCCGCGACGTGTTGTTTGGTGAAGAAGCACTGTCAAAGAAATTGGCTTGCAACATATACCGCCCAATGGCTGCTGGAGTTGCTCAAGATGATGAGGCGAACCTTGCAGCTGCAAAGGCCTTCGTTTCTCATTTGATTGAAGTTGCCGATCCGGAAGAATATGATGAGGTGTTCGGAGTCATCTGTAGCCCATCACATATCACGTTCACAGATAAGTCGAACTTGGTTGCAACCCTCAGGGGTCAAGTAAATGCAATCATGGTAGTGAGTGAACCTTTTGCTACCGGGTTCGATCATGACCAATACATGGGTGCAATTGTTGTTGACATCGGTGCAGGAACTACTGATGTTGCGAGATTGTATGGTACTTTCCCGAATGAAGAAGATGAATTCACTGTTGCCGAAGCCGGAGATTGGTTGGATTTGCAACTAATGGATATGATCGAGAAGAAATACACAGGTGCTCAATTAACCAAGGATATGGTGCGTTCATGGAAAGAAGAATTCTCCTATGTCGGAGGCGATGATGACGAGTGTATGGTAGAGTTGTCCGTTGAAGGTAAGAAGAACGTGGTTGATATTGGAGATATCATTCGCGAAGGATGTGAAATGTTGGTGCCCCATGTAGTAGGCGCCATCAAGTCAATCATCGCAACTGCCGATCCAGAATACCAGCCACAATTCCGCAATAATATCATTCTCAGCGGCGGGGGTTCAATGATTGATGGAGTCGCTGACATGGTGGCTGACCAATTAGCCGATATTGGGGATGTAAGAGTCTGGTGCGTTGACAATCCTATCGAAAGTGTTGCATCTGGTGCTTTGAAGTTGGCAAATGCCATGCCAGATGACCAATATACTGCAATAAATTGAATTTCGGCTACGCCCCGTAGGGGCGGTGAACGGGCTCCGATTTCGATTTTCAATGTGAAGGTTCAAGAATGGACTGTTGCCGATACTACGCGATATCATGTCAGTTGAGGCCGCAGCACCCGGTTCGGATGGGGCATCCGGGTTAATCGATAATAGCGACCGCTCCGCACTAGAAGGGATGCTCAAAGCATACCCTGCAGAACAATTAGTTGATGAGGTTCTGATTGCTTGGGAAGAGTTGAGCGACAGAAACAAAGAACTTGCTGATGCAAAGCAAAAATTGCGAGTTGTAGAATTAGATTTAGCAGAAAGGGAAGATGGTGTTGCTCCAGAAGTAGCACGACTCTCTGAAGCCGAGCAAATGTTACAGGAGAAGGATGCAAGAGTTGTTCACCTGGAAAGAATGTTGGAAGATACTCGTTCAGAATTGGAGACTATGGCTGCTTCCATGTCTGCAGAAGAAAGAGAAGCGATGAAGGCGGAAAATGCTCAATTACGAGAATTAACCATGGAGCAAGCGGATATTATCACAGAACTTGAAGCGAAGATGGATGAATTGGTGTCAGCACTGGACAAAGCGGCACAGGCAGGTTTGACTTCGATAACTGCTGATGAAGTGCGTGGGCTCAAAGGCCAGTTAGATTCTCGTGAGGAAGATTTGGCAGCAGAGGTTGCTGCAAGAGAGGCTTTGGAGGAAGAGCGCCAAAGATTGAGAGACATTGCAGATCGTTTGCGGGGATTGTTGGATCAACGCGATAGAAGGTTGGGTGAATTAGAGGAGCAGTTGGAAAGGGTGATGACTGGTCCTCGTTCAGTTAGCGCTGAGCACGATTATCTCGTTGAACAAATTGAAGAGTTGAAGCGTAGGTTATTGGAAAGAAATCGCGAATATGAGGCGCTTCGAAGGCGTGAAAGGCGGCTCCATAATGATGTATTCGAGCGTGATGAAAGAGTTCAGCAAATGCATCTTACCATCACTGACCTAGAGGCTGCACTACAAGACAGAACTTCTGAATTGAAGGAAGTTGAAAGTCAAAGGGAGAGAGCAATATTGGAATTGGATGCTGTTAGGCGTAGTGAAAAGACCCGTGAAGTTGTCGGGCGGGTCTTCCAAGATTCGCTCGGTCTGGTCAGAGACCATTCTGCAAGAGAAGAAGCGCGTTCCCGTATAGCTGAAGAAGGCCCTCAACAGAGAACAATTGAGTCTCCTTCATTGGATGATATGCACACACTTGCAGGTGGAGAAGAAGTAGAATTGAGTAAGAGTGTTGAATCATTACCGCAAGGAGAGCAACCAGAATCTCGTCCATCGGCACCGGGTGGTAGTGGAGACCCTGTAGTTTACGAAGATGAAGATTGATCTTCTCTCAATTCAATCCTGAAATCAATATGGATAGTTTTTCTCTTAATTCGTCTAGATCTTCCTCTTCTTCAACCAATGTTCCAGTGACTATCCATGATGCTCCTGCTTCTTTAGCGGCCCTTGCTTGTTCAATAGAACGGATACCGCCCCCTACAAAAAGACAGTTTTCAATCTCATTAGCAGCACTGATCAGTTCGGATGATGCGGGTGTTGCAGCACCACTTCCAGCTTCGAGATAGAGTATTTTCATCCCAAATCCCTTTGCGCATATTGCATAAGAGCGAATTTCTTCTTTTGTTGACAATAGTTTTGCCTCTCCAATTTCTCCAACCCTTCCACCAGGTTCGCAAATAATGTATCCAGTAGGTAACATTTCAATCTCGGAATCATGTAACCATGTTGCTCCACGTACCTGTTCTTCAACCAGAAACTTTGGATTTATACTATTCATCAACATCATGAACAATATTCCATCTGCTGCAGAAGATAGGGCTTGAGCGCCTCCTGGAAACAATATCACAGGAACTCTCCAATAATCTTCATCTTCAACAGTATCTTGAGTTGTGGCCCAAAGACGTAATTCGATTGCTTCTTGAATTGCCTCCACCATCAAATGTACTTTTTCTTCAGGGGTGTTTGTAGATCCGCCTATCAATATCATTCTACTTCCTGCTTCTATTGCCACTTGTGCTTTCAATGCTGCAGACTCTGGTGATTGTTCTGCAGGATCAAACAATGTTGCATGCCTAATACCAAAATCATGACTGCAAACCCATGATAGAAGATCATGGTGTTCTGGGAGCATCAATGGGTGGCAGATGATGGATGGTATTGTGGATTGGGGTCATCAATTCACTTTTCTTGCTAATTCCAAACCTCTGATAATGGCTGCATCTGCTCCTAATTCTAATGGGTGTTCTCCACTCATTCTTTCCAGCCAACCATCCTCAGGATCAATCGGGGGTTCACCATGCCACCAAATTTCACTGGTTCCATCCGCCCTCATCCAATCTGATTCCATGTTGGTAATCCCTCCTTGCCATTCAATTATCTCTCGAGAGGGGGGTCTGATCATTTCAATTTCACGAAGAATTTTACTATTTCCAGTCCATCCTGGATAAATGGATTTTTCACCAAGGGCATCAATAAAAATATCTCCTTCTATCAGTGGAGGTGAACCTGGTCCTGCACCCTTCAATAACAACCCATTGTCAAATCCTATGATTCTTGTTTTTACTATAATTTCTACACCATTTTCTATAGCTTGAATTGCCATTTCTTTCTCCAACCATGAACGGCGAAAGGAATTATTTCTTAATTGCAAAAAATCAAATTTTTCAATTGGGAGTAAAGAAATGTCTGCAATATATCCTGGAGATCTAGTAGGGCTTCCAATCTCCTGTCTTGCTTCAATTATGGTGACTTGATGTTCGGTCAATTCCAATGCAGCTGACAATCCTGTCAAACCACCACCAGCAATTACGATATCCATTCTGAATCTCCTGGAATGATATTCAGTGCAAATACAGGACAAGCAGGAATACAATGTTCACAATGTGTACATTCTGATTCATTTACAATAGCTAAATTATTTTCCAGATGAAGTACGTTTACTGGACATAGAGCAATACATGCTGCACAGCCAAAACAACGATCATCATCAACTACGAAAATATGGTTGAGAATTCTTCCCACGCCCTTTCGAGAAGGTGTTCATTGAAGAATCATCCTCTATGAGAAATCAATTTCCAATGCAAATCGAGATGCATACCCTCACCCCTACATTTCCATTGGAAATAGAAATTAATGGTAGCGTGTTAGCAAACTAATGTATAGAATAAACGTGCAATAGCAATACCCATTGTTCTACATCGCGTCTAATCTATATTGTTTTTTGAAACAGATCTTTCCTGAACAACTCTTTTTCATGTTCCACTGGAAACAAAGGGGTGTTGCAACATCTTCATGTTGGATAAGTATCAGGACACACTATGGTCATGTATTCTCCAGGTAAGACTACATCTTATCCAGATGAACCTGTTGAGAATGGTTTGAGATATCATTTTCTTGGAGGGGGATCTGAAGTTGGAAATGTCGGAATTGTTCTTGAAGGATACAAAGGAGATCGATTATTGATTGATTATGGACTTGCTCCAACAGATCCACCACGATATCCAGATGAAGCACCAAAAATATCTGATGCAATAATTACTCACAGCCATATTGATCATATTGGAATGGTTCCTTGGTTAAGTGGGGCTCATCGTTCTAATCTTCATGCAACTCCTGTAACAGTATCATTGAGTCAATTGATGTGGAATGATTGCCATAAGGTAAGTAGGATTGAAGGATATCCATTACCTTGGGATAAGCGAGATATGGATAATGCATTGGATAGTTGGAAAATTCATGATTTTGGGGAATGGGTGAAACATGGAAATTGGCAATGGAGATTACATTCTGCAGGCCATATTCCTGGAGCAGCAATGGTAGAGGTTGATACTGGTGATCTGAAAGTATTGATTTCTGGTGATTTCGATACCCGTGATTCACCATTGGTTAGTGGTGCTAAAGCTGTTGATGTTGATGTATTGTTTGTGGAAGGAACATATGGTGGAAGAAATCATCCAGATAGAACCAAAGAAACAGAGAGATTTCTTGAAAAGGTGCGAGAAGTAGTAAACAGAGGCGGAACGGCATTGATACCTTCTTTTGCAAATGGAAGAGGTCAAGATGTCTTGATGACATTACATTCAGCAATGCCAAATTTGAATGTTCATTATGATGGAATGGGTAAAACCATAACTCGACATTATATTGAGAATCCAAAATATTTGAGAGATCCAGAAGCCGTGGAAGCAGCCTTCAAATGGGCAAAACGCGTATCCAGTAAATCTGACAAGAAAAAAGCCCTCGAAGCAGACGTCATCGTTACTACAAGCGGAATGTTGGATGGAGGGCCTTCGATATGGTATTTGAATCGATTAAGACATGATGACAAGAATGCGATTTTATTCATGGGCTATCAAGCAAAAGGGTCAGGCGGTCGTCAATTACAAGAAGAAGGAAAACTATCCATTTTTGGAAACATCACTCCAATAGAATTGGAATGGGAGACATTTGATTTTTCCACTCATGCCGGACATGATGAAATCATACGGTTTGCAAAAGAGTGCGGTGCAAAAGACGTAGTTGTCTATCATACAGATCCAGAAAATTCTCGCCCCCCTCTAGTCAAGGCCCTGGAAGAAAACGGGCACCACGTTCATCAACCCAAAAATGGAGAGAGTCATATCCTACAATGAGCCGAATGGGTTGAATACTTCAGCCCCAAGGGGTGTTCGGTTGAGATGGCGAAAAAGCGACCCGCGAAAAAGAAAGCACCCGCTGGCGGAGGGAAGAAAAAGCGCAAGAAGAAGATGCGTTTAACCCTCAAAAGCCGTTCCTTGAAGCAGACCGACAAATATTCAGATTCCGTAGGTTGGTCAGTTTCAGGACGAGTATTGGAAGATCCATCTGCAGGAGCGATTGAAGAACCCTCAAAAATCAAACATCAATGTACTCTTTGCGGTTCTGTGATGATGGTGGAGAAACCAAAGCGAGCAAAATATACGATCACCTGTCCACACTGCGAACACGTTGACGATTTTTCTTCGTGATTCCATGTGGAAAAGCGCCTTACTTGCGCTGCTACTTCTTAGTACATCCATGACAGGGTGTTTGCAAGAAGAACAAGAGTCGGGTGACATCATACTTGCAACAACAACTTCAATGAGAGATTCAGGATTGTTAGATGAATTATTATCTACATTTTCTGAAGAATATGGAATATTTGTCGGCGTGGTTGCAGTTGGTACTGGAGCAGCTCTGAAATTAGGAGAAAATGGCGATGCAGACATATTGATTGTCCACGCCCCAGATAAGGAACAGATATTCATCGAAGAAGGATTTGGAACCTCCAGAACTACATTTGCTTGGAATAGATTCGTATTGGTTGGACCAACAAAACTGTCAGGAGCTTCAAACATTACAGAAGCATTGCAAAGTATTGAAGGGGATTGTTTCATTTCTAGAGGAGACGGTTCTGGAACACATATCAAAGAACAAGAAATATGGCAATCAACCAATCTTTCATTGATTGAAGATGAACTCGGAATTCATCCGAACAACGACGAATTCTATTCAGTGGGTCAAGGAATGGGAACGGTGTTGAACATGGCCGATGAGTTACAATGCTGGGCATTGAGTGATATGGGGACCTGGCTATCAATGTCAGATGATCTCGACCTCCAGATGAATACCTGGAATGATTCAATGACCTTGAATCCTTACAGTATCATTCAGATCGATGGAAACAACAATGTTTTTTCAGAAGCACTCGAGCAGTTCATCACTTCTTCGACAGGTCAAACCATCATTGCGGAGCATACCATCTCGGGCAAACATCTGTTCAATGCCGGTCATCCTAACCAAGAACCACTTAACAATGCTTGAGAAATTTCAGAGTCATCAGAAACCACCTTTCCTTCATCCAATACAATCAGGTCATTTGCCATACGTTTTGCTTGAAAGGGATTGTGAGTTGCCATAATCACTCCTCCACCCCTATCTAGATGACCTCGAACTAATTTTTCTAATGTTGAAACATTTGGACCATCAAGATTAGCCGTGAACTCATCTAGAATCAATAGATCCGGTTGTAATGATAAAGCACGGGCCATCGACAATCGTTGCCTTTCACCTACAGAGAGGGAACTAGGATCTCGTTCAGCCATCGCTTCCAACCCCACTTGTTCCAACCACCACATTGCAACTTCTTCTGAAACTCCAGTGTGGCAAACATTGGCCAACACAGAGCCAAAAAGAACTACAGGATGTTGGTGAACCATCATTATTCCACCCATTGTGGTAATTGTTCCAGAACCCCCACTCTCCAACTTTGAAATATGTCTTAACAAACTAGACTTACCACTTCCAGAAGTGCCAAGAATTGCAACACACTCTCCTCCTTCAATTTCCAATGAAACATCAGATAATATTGTATTAGTTTCAATATTCCAGGATAATGAATCGACCTTCACCGAAAAATCACCGAATAGTTTCAGATCAGGTTCCACAATATTTCTTTGAGGAGTAGAAAATACAACCCACCCTTCTTCAATGATCAAAGCCAATGCAGATGCCAATAAAGCGATGGATAACAAGATGGAGCCAAGCACCATCGCAGCCTCCAAATCTCCTTGAGAGGTTTCCATGACAATACTCGTTGTCAAGACCCGCGTTTTTCCAGCGATATTCCCACCAACCACCATCACGGCTCCGACTTCTGCAATCGCTCTTCCGAAGCCAACCAATACTGCATTGATCACCCCCCCTCTCGCTTCTCTTAAATGTGTGATAATTCCACTTTTCCGACCTATCATCCTATGAGTTTCCAAAACTTGCTTGGGTATTTTTTCAAGTGCACCCCACGATAACCCCCAAACCAATGGCAAAATAAGAAGTGTTTGAGCAATAATCATTCCTTCGAGAGTGAATAACAATTCTAATCCACCCATCGGCCCCTTTCTAGATAGGGCAAGATATACTACAACACCAACAACAACCGGAGGAAGTCCGTACAGAGTCCGAACCAAAACCCTCAGTCCGCGCTTTCCAGCGAAATCATTTCTTGCACAAATAGAGGCCAAGGGTAAACCGATCAATAATGCAAGAATGGTTGCTGAGCCAGAAACAGTCAACGAAGCAGCAGTGTTTAGCAACACGTCTCCTGACATTATTCAGTCCACCACGACTCCACATTTCATTATTGGTTAGAGCGATAGTTCCATGTTTGAGAGACACTAGGGTCAACTGGTAGCATGGAGTATTTCGTTTCACTCGACAGGGCTTTGGATATTGCCAAGGAGGTTCGCCTTGAATTGAATCAATCTTCCACCCCGCTCGATGAAGCCCACAACCAGATCCTTGCAGAGGACGTTATCAGCATGGTTGACGACCCCCCATTTGATAATTCAAGTATGGATGGATTTGCGGTTCAACATGCCGACACTACCGAAGCCCCAGTTCGATTACGAA
>CAXRJY010000078.1:0-27517 GCA_964230915.1 Candidatus Poseidoniaceae archaeon
CGGTCCTCTGCAACCAGCTCAGTAAGACGATTCACCTTTTTCAGCGGCGTGGTTCCAGAACGGAATCCTCCATCGCGAGAAGGTGCAGGTGCACTTCCTTCACTTTGGAATCTTCTCAAGACTGAACGCATGGCATCGGAAGGCGGTATGAGGAATTCACTCTGATATTTCTCAAATTCCGCCCTGACCGCATCTGTATCAGCATCAGGTACTGATGATAGAACCTGTTTCACGGCTGCATCCATTTCTGGATCATCAGACATGTGACAACCTCTGCGAATCGGTATTCTCTATTTTATCGACCAACCCGCAGTTGCAGGTGGCAGGCTCTTGTGCTGGATGTGATAGTATTGGCACTCCTACTCCCCCTTGGAGCCTGATACCGGTCGTCGAGGGTCTTTGAACAATGTGGCTACCCAACTAGAAGAAATGAAACTGTATCAAGATGGATTGACTCTTATTCCCTGGCGTAACATGATGTCAGGAATGATGATGGAACCGCCTGCCCACATTGCATTGGCCTTTTGCATTCGCGCCAAAGAGACTTCGTCACTGAATGCTGAGGGAAGGTTCCCAGAGATGCCCGCCTGTTTCAATGCACCAACCACGCAACCATCCTCAACCTTGAGAATCGAAGATGAAGTGACCGAGAAATCGCCACTTGATGGATTAGCAGTATGTGCCCCCATCACCGACTGGACAACGAAGCCCTCATCCATCTCTTCGATCAATGCCTCCCTACTTTCTTGCTTCGCGGTTGATGACAGCAACAGGTTGTTCATCGAAGTCCCAGGAGGTGATTGATGCCCTCCACGGCCGGCATTTCCAGTACTCTCTGCGAACTCGATATTGCCCTTTTCAACCTGCTCGGCAGCATCTCTGGTCGACCAGATACCTGTATGCAAGATTCCTGATTCTATGAGCGTGTTTCTGCCAGTGGGAGTTCCTTCACCATCCCTTGTTCCAGAACCGGAACCGCCATCCAGTGTCCCATCATCAATGATTGAAAGATGGTCGGCCATAACCTTCTGACCTTCCTTGCCCGACCAAACTGATTCCTTACGAGCCAACTTCTCGCCACGTAGAGCGGAACAGAAAATGTTGCTGAATAGACTGCTTATTCCCCTATGCGTGAACAATACTGGGGCTTCAATGGTAGCACCGCCATCTTCGATGGTGTCACGTGTATTCACCGCCCATTCTACTCCTTCTTCGCACATCGGTGTGAAATCTTGTAGCAGTGAACGAGACTGCTGACTGCTCCAACCACTGGTGATACGGTCATCTTCATCAATAGATACCTGAATTCCTGAGACATGACTTGAAACCATTCCAGTGCTGGATATTCCTTGGCTGGTCAGAAGTGCTCCAGCGTGACTGCTCAAGGCAACTCCGCCACCGACCACCATCGCTCTGGAGTCGAGTTCTTCGACTTCTTGAAGCAACGAATCTGCCTGCTGCATCAACTCCTCCGGAGTAGTTGAATCAACTGCAGGGTCCCACATCCCTGCAACTTCTGAAGCTCCCTTGTCCTCCGGCAACTCCATCCCTTCTATTGCTGGAACCAGTTTACTTGCTCGCAGGGCTTCGTCGATCATCTGTTGAGCCCCATCGAGATTTGCAGAATAGGCGAAACCAATTCGCCCCTCATTGAGAACTCTGATGCCATAACCTCCGTCGCCACCACCGCCAGCTAGGCTGACTCGGCCTCTCTCAATCTCAACCTCACGGCCATATGACTGGATGGCAAAAACTTCCCACATCGTGGCATCTGATGCTTCAGCAGCAGCGGCAATGGTTTGACAACCATCCAGTAATCTATCACAAGAATCCTCAGGCATCAGGGTCATTGACTCATCTCCAGTCTGCTCTATCCAACCAAGGCATCCTTGATTCGCATTGAAGGCCCACCATCTCCTACAGGTACAACTTGGCCCTTGCCACAGAAGCCTGGGCTCGCTAATTCTGCATCTTTGGTCAGACCATCGACATTCTTGAGAATGGACAAAGTCATCCCACTCACACTCACATCTTTCAGCGGTTCAGCCAACTCACCATCGCGAATTCGCCATGCTTCCTGAGCAGCGAATTGGAAACTCCCTCTTCCAGTATCAACCTGTCCGCCTCGGGTTCCGCAAGCATATACGCCATCCTGAACATCTTCAAGCAATTCATCGAGGTCTTGGTGGGATCCTCCCATGATCATGGTGTTAGACATCCTGACCAATGGGTGATGCAAGCCATCCTGTGCTCGTGCCGCACCATTGACTTCGATATCGAAGTGCGCTGCACCTTCACGGTGATTCAGGTAAGTCAGCAATCTACCATTCTCGATAAGGGTTCTCGACGCAGTATCCAATCCCTCATCATCTACTGGAAAACTTCCATGCCCTCCTTCCCAAGTAGGGTCATCGATCACGGTGACCATTGAACTACCGATCTGTTCACCCAATTTCCCATCAAGACAAGAATCTCCGGCAGCAACAAGGTCAGCTTCGCATGGATGTCCCAGTGCTTCGTGGATGTATACTCCTGTCAGGTCAGGGTCAGCGACCAGACTCATTCGCCCAGACGGAGAACGCTCGGCATTGAGAATCCTGATAGTTGAACGAGTTGCGTTCTGAGCAACCTCCTGAATGTCGACCTTATCAATCGCTTCATAGCCACCAACTCCTCCAACACGAGTTCGATATGATGCAACCTCTCCATCTTCTCTACCTGTCACTATTGCATTCGTACAGGTTCTTTGGAATGACCACGCGCGGTCCATTCCTTCGGAACTGACAAGTTCACTGTGCACATGCTCATCACTGAAACCGGTGTTGACTGAGATGATTCTATCATCGGTACGTATCAATGAATCAAATTCCGAAAGTACTGCCACCTTCTGCTCAATATCGACATAACGGATGTCCTCTTTAGGCTGCCAATGAACATCCCTTGTACTGATTGGAATCTCAGCCAGTCTGACTTCAGGCTGGTCACTTGCTCTTCTCTGTGCAACCTGCCTGCCCAAACGAACTGTCGATTCAACTTGTGATGGTATTGAGGAGACATCTGAAGTGGAATAGACTCCCCACGAACCATCGACCAAACAGCGCAATGTCACTCCAATATCATGCCCGGGAATTGCATTTCGAACCTTACCATCGCGCATAGAGATGGAGGTATTCTGATTTGAAACCAAACGAAGGTCTGCGTAAGAGGCACCATGTTCAATGGCCTTCTCCACCGCCTTGGTCGCCATCTCTTGATTCATGAATCTACCATTATCCAGAGATGCCCCAATTTCCGAACGACCACCGCTGGCTGCTGACATGAAACGTCGATATTCCCATAGTGCTTGAACCTACGCCTAAGAGGTTGAATCTGAATTTGAGATAGAGGACAATAATGTCAGCTCTGAAATCATCGAAGAGGTGTCAAATCCCATACGTTCACCATCCAGTAAGTCGATACTGGGCCTCCTAGCCACGATCGCAGAAGATACGGAATTGGCAAGACGGGACGCCTCATATTCCAATTCCTTCCAATCAAGAATTGGGAGAGCATGGTCATCTCCTTGAATCGTAGCAGAATCTGGAATGAAAGCCAGCCAGGCCTCCTCATCTTCTTCTTGCAACCCTACTCGGTTGAAAGCCAGAGCAATGTTATGAGTCCCAGCCAATATCCGAATGAACTCAACCTCGACGGAACGCGCTTTCATAGACCCGTTCTGCTGGTTCTGCCTGACCCCTGACCAAGCAGCCCACAATTGGCGCTCTGAGGCAACAGCACCTGAGCCAAGTAGGCACCAACAACCTTCATTCACAACTTCGTTCAGATGCATTGCAATTTCCTTTGGAGATTCAATCGGTGCATGGAAGGCTAGCCTCCAGCACGGAAACCATGGCGACGGTGCAGCCTCGTCCATGACCATCTGTCAGGACACCCACACATAATCCAACCGAAACATCTCCTTGATTCAGGACTTCTTGATACGCCGTACATCTTTGATGATACGCTCGAGAACTCTTGGACCCCAACCGCGGATGGCCAACAATTTGCTCTTATCGACCTCTGTCAATTCAAGTATCTCAGATGGATTCTGCAAACCAAGATTCATCAGGTCTCGCGCCCTTGCCCTACCGATGTTTCGAATACCTACCAATGGCAGCAATTCGGCCTTACAACCATGACTGATTCTCTGCCTCAAAGCATCTATGAGGCTCACTAATTCAACCGCTTTCGGCATTTCCTCAGCTGGTACATCTTCGTCATTGAGAACTATTTGACCCGCAGAATACAACAGCCAACCCATCAATTCGATTCTGGTCCTTAAGTCGCCTGGAGCGACTTTCATCTCCTTCTCTATCAAACGCACACCATCCTCCTCAATCCATCTCTCCATGGTCCAAGCGGATTGTGTCAAAGCCAACAGCACGTCCTCAAGTGGCTCGTTCCTAAGAAAATGATCTGACTCCATCGCCGTTTTCACAAAAAGGTCGTCTTTACTTCGCTTTGCCCAAATGACTAGAAAATCAGGAGTTGCAGAAACTAGATGCATCAAAGCGAAACTACTGATTCCTTCTCCATCCGCCAATCGTGTCAATGCCTTGCGCAATCCATCTCGAAGAATAGTGGCACTCATGGGATCGAGGTATAATTGAGAGACACGGTGCCCGAATTGAGTTGCTTCATAGGTCATCTGAGGGAATTCTTGAGAACGGGTCCGTTCTATGAATTCAGACTCAATACTATCCGCTCTCTCAAACCCTAACCCTCCAGCATTCACTCGCTTCTCGACACTGATGGTGGGCTGATGATGAGCAATGTCTACATCGAGAACCTCAACAGCACTAGTTGCCCAGAGAGGTATCTCGTCATTCCATTTCTCCTCCTCATCAAGAGGGACCTCAATCGATTCATCAATTCCAGTTCTACGAATGAAGCCTTCTTCGACCAGCCAATCGAGTGTCTTATCGATTCGTTCATCAATCAATGTTGACGCTTGAGTACATGATAGGAAAGTAGCATTGAAAAAGCGACGAATCGATGTCCTATCGCGCAATCCACCTGTAGCGATGATAGACAATAGGTGCATACGCAATGGAGGTTCTGCGGCAAGTTTCGAGGTCACCGGCTCAGGAGGGCCGTGGATATACCGTTGAGCCACTCCATCAGCCTCCACCAAAGGGTCATCTCCTTTGCAGACCAGCCAGGACTCTCCTTTGGGATCATAACGCGGACGGCCTGCCCTACCCATCATCTGCCGAACTTCCATCGTTGAAATCCATGTATTGATGCCATTATCCCAACGTTTCAGGTCTCTTACCAACACCCTTCTGGCTGGAAGGTTGACGCCAGCAGCCAATGTAGGAGTTGCACTGATACAGTACAATAGTCCCTCTCGAAAAGCACCTTCGACAGCCTTTCTTTGTGCATGAGTCAGTCCAGCGTGGTGGAAAGCCACCCCACCTTTTCTGACCGCAGCAGCCAAACGATCTGAAATCGCACTATCATTCTCTTTCTGCAATTCATCTGCCAATCTCGACAACTTCTTCAATCGCTCAGGATTATCTATCAACGCAGCAGCACTGCGCTCAGAGAGTTTTCTCGCTTCAGATTCTGCAGACCTTCGAGTTGATACGAAAATGAGCATTTGAGCCTGCTCCGAGATAGTATCATTCAATGCACACCAAGCGATGTGAGTCTTTGGACCTTCCAACTGTCTTGGAGGAGGTAAAGGGTCTGACTGCTCACGTGAGATTCGATGCCTTACCTCAAGCCATTTCTCTGCAAGGGTTGCGTGTTCCAAAGCAACCGGACGCCATTCTGACTGTACCAACTCAGCATCGAGCCAAAGAGCCAATTTCTCAGGATTGCCAACTGTCGCGGAAAGAGCGATGATCTGGGCCTTTGGATGATGGAGCCGTAATCTTGCAAGGTTGACTTCCATTGTAGGACCACGAGACCGGTCATTCACTAGATGTATCTCATCAGCGATGACAATGCTGGTGCCACTGATGACATCAGGTCTGCTTCGGCAAAGAGAATCCAACTTCTCTGAAGTACATACGATGATATCTGCATCTGAAATCTTCTGAGTCTCTCTGTTGGCGTCGCCAATGGCCATTCCCACAACTAGGCCAATCGCTTCACCTAATTCTCTCAATTCGTCAACCTTCTCGCTCGCTAATGCCTTCAATGGAACGATGTAAATGGCTCTGCTTCCCGGTTCTTCGACCAAGAGTTTCCTTGCAATCGCCAAAAATGCAACCAGACTCTTTCCTGAAGCAGTAGGAATTGAGAGTAACAGATTACGGCCATGTAATGCCGCTGGCATTGCCTCAACCTGAGGTGGGTGCAATGTGGAAATTCCCCAACCATCGATGACGTGTCTGCGCACTACCTCGGGAAGGTCGAGGTCCTGCACAGCGCTGGAAGGCTCCGGCATGGGCTCTTGAGTGATGTCAAGGGTCCAAAAGCCAACCGGTCTTTCAATCACCATTTGAAAGGCAATTTCATGGAATCACAAGAATTCTGACACTAACTGCTGTGGCCAATAACCTCAAGGCCGGCCTATACTGTGGGGGTGCACATGGACGACCCCGCGGTGGATGAAATTGAGCGCCGGCTTTCTGTCTTTGATGAAGAGCCTGACCTGAATGATTGGGTCGAAGTCTTCTCTGGAGCAATGATGATGGTCATCGGTATTTACTACATCATCTACCCTGGTGAAATCATCTCTGAAGAAGTGATGAAGTGGTTCGCTGCCATCGTGATCTCTGTAGGTATGGTTTGGGCTGCTCACGGCTTGAAAGATATGGCTGTCAAGGAAGTACGCCGCTCCATCGTGATGCTAGATGCATCCGGAAAGCAGGATTCAGTCGATTATGGATTGATTCGAGACGTGCTTCTTCATCCTCAGCAATACCGCAGTTTCTTACTCGAAGCATATGAGAAGGCATACGAAGATGGTGTTCTCTCAGAAGACGAGGTGTCTGAACTCAAGACTATCCAGTCCGCTCTTGGAATGAGCGATGAAGAGGCTGCTGCAATAGCCACCAGAGCTGCAATCAATGCTGCACTCAAGGACGGAAGCGTTTCTGAGAATGAACTTGACCTCATCATTGAGGCAGCAGGAAAGGCTGGAATTTCAGATGAAGATTGTGACAAGATCAAGCAGGCTCTAGAGGATGAAAAGTTGGACAGCGATGAGAAGAAGATGCTGGATGAT
Source organism: Candidatus Poseidoniaceae archaeon (assembly GCA_964230915.1). Lineage (GTDB taxonomy): Archaea > Thermoplasmatota > Poseidoniia > Poseidoniales > Poseidoniaceae > UBA226. The sequence goes on from CAXRJY010000078.1 coordinate 7,220, forward strand.
GTCCTCGGAAAACTCGATTGATCAATCTGAAAGGAAATCCGCCGCCAGTTCTCTGGCTGCTGAACGCCTTCTAGTTTCAACCACTGCTGTGACAAGAATAAGCAATATCCCCATCATCATCAACCAGTTGGCAGTTGAACCAAGTCCTGAAGGAGTCTCCAAACCTTGGGTATTCGGAATATCATTCGCATCCATGGCTGAGGACGGAACCCAAGTGAAATCCAATTGATCCATTCCACAATCACAGTATGATATCGTCATCGATTCTGGAAACAAGGAATATTGTATCCGGCTCCAATCTTTCAGTTCAATGGAATCTGGGCGAGTGGTCCAGGCTGGATTCAGTTCATTCCCCGAAGAACCTGCTCTTGTCATCGTCCAATCAATATGGAGAATGCCCATCGATGGAATCTCTTCCACCACCAACAAAGTTTCCAACATCAACAGATCTAGAACCAGTGCACTCCCTGCCAACAACACGAAATTTACTGAACGTTGAGACAGTTGACCTTCGTTATCGTGTCCTGCACCAACTGAATTGAGATGATTGAAAATCAGACTATCTATTCCGATTCCGTCCAGGTCAGGTGAATACAACTGAAAGCGGCCATCCTGCAAAGGTGCCGCCGACTCAATCTGGATATCCAGCAACAAATTCTCACCACTTAGAATACCTAGTGTAGAACCGATATGTTCTGACATTGTTGCAACAGGAGTTCCTGGACTGTTCACCTGCCAGATCTGTTCCAAGCGCTGCTGCAATAATTCATCGATATCCAATGCTCCTTCTTCAGGAATGGCTTCTGTCCACATCATTACTGGATGTACTATTCCCCCAAACATCACCAACAATCCAGACAGAGGTAGCATCAATCTACGGGTCAGATTCCAGTTCGGTTGGACAGCCGCAGTTCCAATGACGCCTATCAATAACATCAAGCCAAAGGCAAGAGAAATGAAACCGCCTTCATCTATCTCCTCTGATTGTTCTACATCTCCAATCATTGTCTTTTTCGAATCCCAACTCGCTTCACCACTGAATTGATCCGGAGAATTAGGCCCTAGCCCCTCAAAAGTGAATCTGCCCATCCAAGAATAGGCCTGAAATTTGTCATCCGCCCCTGACCAACATATCGTGTATTCACCCATGGATAGACCACGATATTGGAAAGTAACTGAGAGTGTCTCGCCATCGTAACTGGTTTTCATCTCTGGAGAAGGAGCACTGCGGCTATCAGGGCCGACCAAGTCAGGAGCATCATGCGGCTGTTCAACCTCAATTGGAACCACATCCCAGATGATGATGACGTTGAACATCTCATGTTGTTCGAGGTCCATCACCCAACAATCTCGGTCATCACCTACCAGTGCCCCATCATGCCAAATCTCAACTTCTTGGGTCGGCTTCGGTTCCTGTTGTGAAGATGGCTCATCCACGTCTGCATGAGCGGGGTTCACTGACCAGATGATATCCAACTCAAGACTACTGTCTCCCCTGAGATACAATTCCCAATTCGCTGGTCTGTCGAGTTGAAAGGTCAATCGTAATCTGACTACATCACTCGGGTGAATCAGCCTTCCTTCAGAAAGGTCCAACTCTTCATCCTGCAGCGTATATGGACTTGGTTGAGACTGTAATCCGGCCCCTGCACCGGGAATTGTCCAAGTATTCTCACTTGGACCGACCTTGAGATACACATCGAGGTCAGGTTGAGTCCAACCAAGCAGGTCCTCTGATATTCTAAGGTCGATTACCATGATGTTGAGTTCATCCGGTATCAAAGCCAATTGTTCCTGAATTGGAGACATTTCAAACTCAAGAACAACCACTTCTGGATTCAATGGACTAGGGTCATTCTCCTGACGTGAAATCGTTTCCTCGCCAGAAACCACGTTTGCAAGACTGCATTCGTCATCTGAAACGCAAATGAGATTGAGAATTCCTTCATCATCTCCTTCCCCTAACTCAGCCTCAGCAGATGGAATCCCAGCAATGATCGGCAACAAGAAAACAATAGTTATCGAGAGGACTGAATGGGTATTCAGTCTCCTTCGCATGGAAAGCCTTCTGAATAACCAGCATGATAGTCTGTCGGTGTTCAGTTTTCTAAACCGCTACATCCCTCAGTGTGATATTGCAATCTCTGCAACTGAATTTACCACGTCCCTGTTTTCGCCTTGGAAATTCTTTGAAACATCCGTCACAAACCCACAACCACGATGCGTTTTCTCTTCTCATGAATTCAGTGAATACTTTTCCAAGGTCCTTATCCGGTCTATTCCAAGCGTCTTCTAGTCTTCGAAAATCGCTATTATGTGAATAATGTCCAAGTGCATGTAGGAACTCATGATACAGAACTTTCTGACCATAATTCCACCATTTCTCAGTCAATAAAATCGGATGAATATCGATGCACTTCACATCACGAGGGCCGAGTGCGGGAGATGTAACATCTGTATCTCGAAGATAGCGGCAAACTCCATGCTTCTGAGTAGCATTGCGACGTAACATCCCTATTTTCACTCCTTTCAGTGATTCAATCTCATTCTTGGTGAAGTATCTTTGCTCAGCCATCCAACCAAGCACGGCCTGAACCATACTTTCAATTGAATGATTCACATTTTTTGAGACGGGAGAAACACTGGCCACTGAAGAGGGCCAATCATCTATCGTCGTCTGCATAAAACAGCATCATCGGCCACGGTTCTTCAATCCTCTCGACTCGATTCAAGTCCAGCGATGATATGCTGGGTGGCCTTCTTTCACCGCAACAAACAATCCTTTACCAGTAGCACACAACTTTCCTTCGGCCTCCAATGTCATCTCGACATTGACCTTATCACCATCGATTTCAGAGACTTTGCTTTTGATGACTAATGGATGACCCAGAGGAGTTGGACGGCGTAATTTGATGCTGTAGGATGCGGTCACTGTGCAAGGTGGTTCCTCCAATTCTTGTTCATCCATTATTGCAATCGCTGCAGTCCAATTTCCATGACAATCGAGTAATGTTCCGATGATTCCACCATTGATCATTCCAGGAAAGGCCTGATGCTCAGGGCTGGGAGTGAACTCCATCTCCAATCCTTCTTCGTTACGGTATGAATCAATTTGTAATCCGTTTTCATTCGCTGGACCACATCCAAAACAAATCGATGATGGGGCATATCTTCGCTGCACTCCTGTCTCATCCATGAATCGTTGCTACAGGTCTCGGAACATGAATACTGTCACAGCATAACAGAGTAGGATTCATGGCTGAATCAATCCCCCCGATGGTTCGTGCTAGGCGCCGATGAGGATGACGAGCCCGAAAAGGGCAAGCCAAAGAAGGCGACCAAGCAGGTGAAAACAGCGAGGAAAGCGACAAAGAGGTCCTCATCAAAATCCAAGAAAAAGAAAACAACGGTGAAGAAAACCGTTAGAGTCGCCCATGAAATGTCCGCTGATAGGCGGAAAGAGATCAAACAGGCATTGAAGAAACATGATGCTGGAAAGCGAGATGAGTGGGACCGCTCATCTGGACAGAAGACTCACACTGTGATGCGTAAAAGGGTGAAACCCGGACAGATGCGTACTATCATGGTCGACCTTCTGGATGTCGACCTTGGTGACTCATGGCCTATTCCTATTACCATCATCCATGGGCGTCGACCGGGACCAATAGTTACAATCACTGGTGGAATACATGGAGACGAATTAACTGGCCCAAGCGCCTGTACCCATCTGCTCAGTAACTCCATGACCGACCCTGGAAGACCGCTAGACCCGGACCATGTAGCAGGCACGATACGACTCATTCCGGTGATCAATCTACCAGGATACCGTAACAAATCGAGATATTTCCCCGATGGAAGAGACTTGAATCGTGAATTCCCTGGCAGAGCCAAGGGAAGCACAACCTCTAGAGTTGCTCATAGAATGTGGAACGACATCATCAAGGATACTGATTATCTCATCGACCTCCATAGCGCTGCAAAAGGTAGGTCAAACATGCCACAAGTCAGAGCCAATCTGGCCGACCCTCCTTCAAACATCATCGCCAAAGCCTTTGGAATCGAAGTGATTCTTGACTCCAAACCACCGAAGGGTTCTCTGCGTAGATGCGCAATGGAGGAAGGAATCGGAGCGATGACATATGAGGGAGGTGGAGCAGATAATCTCGACCATGAAGCAGTTCAGGTTGCTGTTCATGGAGTACTCAATATTCTGCGTTCTCTTCACGTAATACCAGGAAACCCAAGCCGACCCCGATTCAGAATTCTAGCATCAGGTTCAACATGGTTAAGGGCAGCGGAAGGTGGTTTGTTGGATATGTACGTAGGCCCCTCAAGTGTTGTTGAATCTGGTGAAGTAGTAGCAACAGTCTCTGACCCCGCGTCACCTGGAATGACCATCGATGTCATCGCCCCAGGAGATGGACTGATGATCTGTACAGCAACCAATCCTCACGTCACTGCTGGAACGCCGGTAGGGCACTTCCTACCTTTGGAGAAACATGCTGAGCTCGTCAAGTCTCAAGTTGATGACAGCAATATGTTCGTGGTATCTGGAAGCACTGAAGAACCAGTATGGAGAGAGGAAGTTGATGTCGATGAGATTTCATTGGAAGGAGAATGGTCTGGAGGTTCTGTGGATGCTGAATGGCAACATGCATTCACTGGAGACGCTGAATCTGGAGAAGCGACACCAAGGAATGACTGAGCCGCTTGATACATTTGCGGATATTTCACTTCTGAAAATCTGAAATCGCTGACAGAACTTCTTCGTCGGACATCAGACGACGCTGCTCCTTTGCAACCTCGAAAAGATGAGCAACCAATTCATCATCTGTCTCAATATTGTTCTGTTGCAACCACCAAACGATGTTTGATCGACCGCTCATATGTCCAATGCGTATCTTCTGTTGCAATCCATAATCATTGGCTGGAACACCAGAATAAACGCGGTCAGCAAGCCAATGGTCACCTTTCTTCATCGCTTTGATGACTGCACTGGCATGGACTCCTGTTCCAGTTTCAAAAGCATCTTCACCGAATACAGGATAATTTCTAGGGAGAGCAACCTCAACATATTCATGCGCTTTTTGCATATACTCATTGAGCAAAGTCAGGTCATTATCGATGACACCCATCAAACTCAAGTTCACCAAAGTCTGGTCCAGTGGTGCATTTCCTGCTCTTTCTCCAACACCCAATGCAGTTCCATGAATGACATCAGCACCCGCTTCGACTGCAGCCAGATTATTCGCGACACCTAAGCCCCTATCTTGATGACCATGCCAATTGACCTCGATATCTCTACGCTTGACTCCAGCATCAGGGATGACTTCTTCTTGGATGAATTCCAGCAATTTCCTTGTCCCATTGGGAGTTACGTGGCCGCATGTATCGCAGACACAGATTCGGTCAGCACCCAATTCTATGGCGCGGCTGTAAATCGCTTTGATGTCCTCTGGCTTTGAACGGGTTGTGTCTTCAGTCACGAACATGACGGGAATATCGTTTGAAACGGCAAACTCCACCGCTTTATCTAGGGTACTGAGAAGTTTCTCCATCGTCCAACCTTCAGAATACTGGCGTATTGGACTGGTACCCAGAAATGCACTGGCTTGAATCTGAATCTCGTGCTTGGCCTGCAATTCCACCAGCGGTTCGATATCACTGATAACCGTTCGAACTGCACATCCAGGTCTGATTGAGAAATCATTCTCTTTGATATGTGCCAACATCGCATCGATATGGTCGAGGTGAAATGGTCCCGCCCCTGGAAGGCCGAGGTCAACCTTCTGCATTCCTAACTTCTCCATGTAGGTGAGCAACTCGATTTTCTGCTCTATGGTTGGATTGCGAGCACTTGGACTCTGTAATCCGTCGCGCAGAGTCTCATCATCGAACCAGACTCCATGAGGATGGTCATCTGGGTTTCGATCAATGTTGTAATCGACAATGTTCCAATCGTGAATCAAATCTCTTTCCTGCATGAAAACACCACCAGCCGCGCTCCGACAAAGGGTGAGAAGAAGTGCTTAGACTTCAATGCGACGGACGTCGAAATCATTCCTCTTCGGAACCTTCTACAGGTTGCACCTGATCTTCATCATCCACTAATTCTGCCGGCAGACGAGCCGAGAAGATGATTTCATCAATGAATCCGCCCTTCTTTTTATCGCGTAGTTCCATGACTCTTGTGCCCTTAGTCGATTTACCAGTTGTCTCCTTGGTCTGGTCAGCACGCACTCGAATCATCATCCCCTTAGCGGTTAGAAGGAACAACTGATCACTTAGATCTGGAATCGTGTGAACTCGAACTATCTCATCACCATTTTTCTCGTCAAGCTTCATTGTCTGGACGCCACCTGCTCCGCGGCTGGTCTTTCGATAACCGTCTCGGTCCTGCGCAAACTTCTCTGTTTTCTCATTCCAGATCTTTTCGCCGTTTTCATCGAGGACGAAATGCATTTCTCCATCACCCAATCGACTACGTTTAGCCATACCGAATTTGGACATGGTTAGCACTTGAGTCTCTTCATTCGAGGTTGCAATCATACCTACAACGCCGTCATCGTCCTTCAGTTTCATTCCCCGAACTCCTGCAGTCACTCTTCCTTGAACCTTCACGGTATAACCGGTTGAACCATCTTTAAGCACCTTGGTTTGACTGGGTTTGAATCTGCAAGCACGACCGAATTTGGAAACCAAAACAACATGGTCATCATCTGTCGCCTCACGTACTGCAACGAGAGTATCAGTTTCAGTCTTGAATTTCAAAGCGAACTTCCCATTTCGATTTATTCGCGTATATTCGGCTAGTTTAGTGCGCTTCACAATACCCTCATGAGTTGCAAATATCAGGTAATGGCCATCTGGATTCTCTTGGATTTCCTTGGATATCGGTAGAATCGTGACCACTTTCTCCTCTTCTCGAAGATGTTCGATGAGATTTCGGATGTGACTTCCTCTGCTATGTCTGCTGCCCTGCGGAGTCTCCCATGCCTTGAGGCCGTAGACACGTCCTTGATCTGTGAAAATCAACAGACGGTCTTTACTGAAGCAAGTAAGGATGGATTTCGGGAAATCCTCATCTTTCGTTGCGACTCCTTTCAAGCCCTTACCGCCACGGTTCTGGACGCGGAATGATTCAACAGGTAAGTGTCGAATGTAATTGTCTTCAGACAATGAGATGACGATGGCTCGTTCTTCCACAAGGTCCTCACGGTCCATCGATAGCGGCATTGGATTGATGTCGGTACGGCGCTCATCGCCATGCTTCTCAACCATTTCATCCAATTCAGTCAATAATATCTCCAATTGCCGACGGCGACTGCTCAAGATGGAATTGTATTCAGCGATTGATAGTTTGAGTTCATTGAACTCATCATCGACCTTCTTTGTGTCCATCTTTGAAAGTTGGTAGAGACGACGCTCAGCAATCGCCTTGGCTTGAGGTTCTGTGAAGTCGAAAAGTGCCAATTTTTCATACTTGGTCTCACCGCGTAGAATCTGCTCAAAATGTTCTCGACTTTCAGCGCCCTTACCCGCCGCTACAACATCATCAATTCGCAAATGTGCCTTGACCAAACCTTCCAGGATATGGGCTCGGGCTTCTGCCTTGTCGAGGTCAAACTGTGTTCGACGCTTGATCACTTCTTCTCGGTGACGCACATACGTATGCAGTATGAGGGGAAGATTAAGCAGAACTGGCTCTCTGTTGATGATTCCCATCATGTTAGCAGAATATGACTCCTGCAAGCGACTGGAACGATATAATTGGTTCAACACTGCGTGAGGATCCGCATTCTGTTTGACTTCTATGACCACACGAATCCCTTCTTTGTTGGATTCGTCACGAATGTCTCTGATGCCTTTGACAACTTCTTTGCTGACCAGTTCAGCAATCCCTTCCAGCATTCCCGCTTTCTTCACCTGATAAGGAATCTCAGTGACTATGATACGCTTTCCTTTGTCATCATCATGCACCTCGCACTGGGCTCGAACATGGAACCTACCATGGCCAGTCTCATACATATCGCGAATGCCATCAATGCCGTGGATGGTTGCACCAGTCGGGAAATCCGGCCCTTTCATAATCCCCATATATTCTCCAATATCTATGGCGGGAGGGTTTTCTGCATTGCCAGAATCTTCACCTTCCTCCAATATTCTATCAACGTGCAAGTGGATTGCAGAAGCAACCTCTGGAAGGTTATGAGGTGGAATCTTTGTCGCCATCCCTACTGCAATTCCGTCACTACCGTTCAACAGTAGATTTGGTAATCTGGCTGGAAGAACTTCAGGTTCTTCTTCAGAATCATCAAAATTGGGTTGGAAATTGACAGTGTCCTTCTTGATATCCTCCAACATATGTTTTGCTAAACGATCGAGCCTGCTCTCAGTATAACGCATTGCAGCAGGAGGGTCTCCGTCTATACTACCAAAATTTCCTTGCCCATCGACCAATGGGTATCGCAGACTGAAATCCTGCGCCATTCGAACCATGGTATCGTAAATCGATTGGTCGCCATGAGGGTGGAACTTACCCATGACCTCTCCAACAGAACGTGCTGATTTGGAGTAGGAGCGGTCTGAAGTATGTCCCGCTTCATGCATTCCGAAGAGCACTCTTCGATGAACGGGTTTCAATCCATCGCGGACTTCTGGCAATGCTCGTCCGATAATGACTGACATGGCGTAATTGATGTATGAAGTTCGCATTTCTTGATCGACGGTATGTCGAACCTGATTGTCGATAGGGTTTGATGGTAATTCTTCGTCACTCATTTGATCACCTCACACATCCACATCGGCCTCTGCCGCATGCCGTTCAATGAAAGCCCGTCTATCAGGCACGTCATCACCCATCAAAGTCTCGAAAAGAGATGATGTCTCACCATCATCGCTGAAGTCATTTGCAGTGACCTTGAGCAGAGTTCTGAATTCAGGGTCCATTGTCGTGGACCACAATTGGTCAGGGTTCATTTCTCCCAAACCCTTGTATCGCTGAATACCGATCTTGGCATCGGGATTGTCAACTCGGAACTCATCGATGATGGCATCTCTTTCTGTATCGGTGTAAGCGTATTTTGAACTTCGGCCGCGAGTCACCATGTACAACGGCGGCTGTGCAATGAACACATTACCAGCCTCTATGGCCGGCCTCATGAAACGCCAGATGAATGTCAGAATCAGGGTGCGTATATGCGCACCATCTACGTCTGCGTCTGTCATGATGATTATCTTACCATAACGAAGTTTTTCCACATTGAAATAAGTTTCAACGTCGGCCAATGATTCCTCACCTTCGGGCAATACCGGTGGATTTCCTACCCCTGCACCCAATGCTTTGATCATGGTTTGAATCTCATTGTTCTGGTATACCTTGGCTTGATTTCTCAACTGTCTTTCAACATTCAGAATTTTTCCACGCAGCGGCAATATCGCTTGAGTGCGACGGTCTCTGCCTGTTTTTGCAGAACCGCCCGCAGAGTCACCCTCCACGATGTAAATTTCACATTCCTCAGGATCTCGACTTTGGCAATCAGCGAGTTTTCCAGGGAGACCTCCACCTTCCAACACTCCCTTCCGGCGAGTGAGGTCTCTTGCTTTACGAGCTGCCTCTCTTGCTTTACTTGCAAGAACTGCCTTATCGATGACTATCTTTGCTACCGCTGGGTTCTCTTCGAAATGCTCGCCAAGTTTCTCATTCACGATGCTCTCAACAATTCCGGCGACTTCGTTGGAAACGAGTTTGTCTTTGGTCTGGCTTGAGAACGATGGGTCTGGATGCTTGACACTTATGACGACAGCAATCCCTTCACGAACATCGTCACCCGAGAGTTTGTCAACATTCTTCAACAGGTTTCGGCTCTTAGCATAGCGATTCAACGAACCTGTCAAGGCGCTACGAAGTCCGGAAAGATGCGTTCCTCCATCTCGATTTCGAATGATATTCGTGTAACATTGGATGACTTCGTTGTATGCATCGGACCACTGCATAGCCAATTCAACGTGAATCTCTCCCTCTTCGATCTCGCGCATACCCTTGATGTGGACAATGTCGTTATGGATAGGATTTCGGCGCTCATTGAGTTGGCTAACGAATTCTGAGATCCCTCCATCATATTGATGCTCAACCACTTCAGGAGAATCTCCTCGTTGATCTATGATGATTATCTTCAATCCGGCATTGAGGAATGCTGTTTCTCTTAATCTAGTGTTGAGCATATCATAATCAAATTCTGTCACCGTGGTGAAAATATCCATATCCGGTTTGAATGCGATTACAGTTCCAGTAGAGGTGCTTTCACCAACAACTTCCAATGAACCTTGAGGCTCCCCTCTCGCATAGGATTGTTCGTACAACTTCCCATCTCGTTGGATTGTCATTTTCAGCCACTCGGAAACTGCATTTACTGCAGAAACTCCCACTCCGTGCAATCCTCCAGACACTTTGTATGATGAATTATCGAATTTTCCACCTGCATGGAGCTTGGTCATGATGACCTCTGCTGCACTTATCCCATAATCAGAATGGATTCCAACAGGAATTCCTCGACCGTGATCAACAATCGCTACAGAGCCCTCTTTCTGCAGAATTATTTCGATTGTATCGCAATAGCCTGCAAGGTGTTCGTCGACTGCATTGTCGACCACTTCCCAGATGCAATGGTGTAGTGCGGAACCGTCATGAGGATCTCCAAGATACATCCCTGGTCTCTTTCTGACCGCTTCCAAACCCTCCAGGACTTGAATGCTGTCTGCTTTGTATTCATCTGACATGGAAATCATCTCATTCTCAGGGTACCCGTAGGGTACCCTGCGCCTAACATCTACACTGTGACGCCAACAGTAAATGAACCTTATCAGTGAGCAGGTACGTAGGCAGTTGATTTGTCCACCAAATCTCCACATTGGAACTCATTAATTGTGGCAACAAGAAGTGATTGTTGGGGGCGCGACATGGTTAAGGATGAGCGTCAGGTCGGCGGCCCGATGAAAGACCCGCAAGTATGCGTCTCCCTTGATGGATGTACTGTCAAGGAGGTCATCGATGAAGCCGCTAGGGCTAATCTCAATGGCGCAGACCTAGTGGAAGTGAGATTTGACCGACTGTATCTCATCTCTCCTATAATCGATGAAGAAGATCTGGAGGATAAGGATGCAAAGCCATTGCTACCTCCCGAATCCAAGTGGGAAAGGCGCTCTACTGCAGATATCGAAGTCTCCAAAGTGATTGACGAACTGAAGGGCGGAATCCCCCTACCTGTAATCTTCACTTGCCGTTCAACTGCAGAGGGCGGGTTCTTTCCGGGCGACGAAGACGAGAGATGTGCAATTCTTGAAACTGCGATAAAAAGTGGAGCATCATTTATCGATCTTGAACTATCTATCGAGGAAAAGACTCGCGATAAATTGCAAGCCGCAGCCAATGAATCCGGAACCAAAGTCATCGCTTCAACTCATGGAGAGGGAATTCCTTCTGTTGAAGAAATTGTCAAACTGGTGAGTGATTCGAGTGAAAAAGGAGACACCATCAAGATGTGTTGGACAACCGGCTCTCAACAAGAGAGTTTGAGATTGGTCGAAGCATCTTGGGAGATGAAAGGAGAAGGACATGATTTCACAATCATGGGACTTGGACCAGGCGGAGATTGGACTAGAATCCATGCTCCAGTCCTAGACCAATCATTGGTGTATGCCACCTTGCAAGATGACTTCCATCTAGGGGACAGAGGATTGGTCAACGTCAAAGATCTAAGAAATGCTTGGATTCAGTTGGAATACTGAATGTCACCCTTGTTCTAACCTGATGTTTCGTCAACATCACCTTTCTGTTCAAGGCTTGGAACCAATTCCACATTGTATCCTTCCAGTCCAGCCTTGGAATGTTTGAAATGCATAATCACGGGAACTGCTGCCAACAACAATAGCAGCGCCATGCAGGTCAATGGAACTGTCCAAGTTGGGAGAATGAATGCCTCTTCAGCCATGACCGTTAGATCCACCAATGAAGTAGCGTGTGGTTCTGGGGCATCGGCGAGGTGAGTATTGTTGATTGCATCAACGAGAATAATGAACTCCTCATAGGTAGTTCCCTCTCCACTGAACAAAGAGGTTGAAGTCTCAAGTTTGTCGAGGACCACCGAAAATTCGGCATCGCGAATATTCTCATAATTGTGAACATCCCTGAAACCTCTCCATAATCCACCCCTCCATTCTGGTGGAATCTCTTCCTCCAGATCTTCCATGAATTGTATTTCTTCACCATATAGATAGTACTGCATTGAGTACATATCATAATCATGAGTCAAGAATAGATAGGCATCTACCGGTGGTTCTCGGACACTTTCAGAATTAGCATTGTCAACCGTCAGGCAGAATGTGTATCTAATGCCAGTTGTCAGGTTCATCCTCACCCCGCCCCCACTTCCATTATCTACGCTGAAGGATGTATGAAATCCAGTACGCAGTGGCGTTAATGGTCCAGAATATCCAGTTGTACTCAACGATGAGGTGTCCTTGTTCGGTTCTCGTTCATTTTCTGTCCATTCATCCCACACGCCCATGTGAGTGGTTTCAAGGCTGACATTGGTGATGTGCTTACCCCATTCGGCGCTGTCTTGACTAGAAACGCTGCATCCGGCCGCCCCCGCGACTCCAACAACCGTAGCATCACCTGGAATGAACATGATCAGAGGCAGTGTAAGCAGTGTTGCCAACAACGTCGCCGTCCTCATCAACTTCACCACACCGAACCCGGTGAATGCCAACGTGAAGCCTGAAGCACATCATGGTTGGCCATAGAGGCAGAGTTCTGATTGAAGGTGAAACTGACATCAACGCCTTCTGGACCGGACCGGCCTGACATATCCTGAATCAGAACTCCTACGATCGTCCTTGGAGAGAATACGCGGTTTTGGAGGCGGTTCATGCTGATCCATTCCCAGGACACCACCTTCTGCCTCAACATTCTGGACATCATAGGCTTCCGCTGCTTCTGCAGCTTCCTCTTCATCGAGATCCGCAGGAGTGCGCATTACCAACCATCCAAGAATCAGAACGATGAATATCAATCCCAATACGAAAGCGGATTCACTTCCTGCATCTGACATCCAAGCCTTGGCATCCTGCCAATTGAAATCAGACAATGTAGGTGTCTTCTCGGGTCCTTCTGTAGGCTGGATTGAAATTGAATCCTGAACGCAGATTCCCATTCCGTCACAAATCTGGACTCTGATGATGATATCGTTGGCGTGGTCATAGATGTGGGTGATTCTTGTTGCAGACTCACCATCTGCACTGAATACCCAATCGTTTTCTAGATCTTCATCCCCATTATCATCAATGGTATCATCTAACTCCCACATTATCTTCAGGTCCTTGGAAATTACAAGGTCGTGATCATTGTTTGAGCCATCGTTAACATTGTTATCTCGATAAATGTCATAATTGCGGTCTGACTCTGCATCTACTGCATCAACATGGAATATCGCTAATTCATCAACAATGGTCTCAGTTGCTTCCAGTATCCCTTCTGAAACGGGAGGGGAATCGACGATGATTGTGAACAACATGCTCATCGTATCACCAGTCTCGAAGGCATCGCGAACTGTCAAACTGACAGTGTAAGTTCCTGAATTCGAATAGGAATGCCAAGGGTGGCTCTCCTTGGAATGGGGACTACCGTCACCAAAATCCCAGATGTATTCGACCAGCCCATTCCAATCACTGCTATTGGTGTTGAACGGTGTATTGGTGTTGGCAAATATTGCATCTCCATCTCTGGTGCCACTGGAATCGAAGTATAGCAGTGTACCAACCGAGGCGTGCGTGCGGTTAGCATCATCAAATGTTCGAGAATAATTATCCGGAGTGAATCCTTCAGCGCGCGGCGTGTCAATGTTGACCAATTCGCCGCTGCTCCAAGCCTCAAGAATCTGAACTTCAATGACTGGTACAGGATTCATCACCTGTATATTCAAGGTGCGATTCGCTGAAGTCTGTCCATATTCATCAGTCACTATTAGCGTCACTGAATGCTGCCCTGGGGTGCTGAACCCGTGCGAAACCTGAGATTTACTAGAGGTTGTGCCGTCCTCGAAAAACCAAGCAAAGGTCAGGATTGAAGAGTCAGAAAGTGAGCCATCTGGATCGAAACTATCTCTCCCATCGAAGGTGTAGATCATATCGACCTCAGCATCCTCCTGACGGAAATCAACTACCTTTGAACCGCTATCTCTAGTTTCAACATCAGCGACAGGTAGCTGATTCTTGACCAAAACGGTCAATGAAACCGAAGATTGGCCCCCATCATTGTCGGTGACTGTGACCTGCACAGTCTTGTTTCCGGGCGTGTCCCAAGCCACCATTGGCTGCCATTCATTACTGCTGGTGGAAGAAAAATCACTGTTCCGATCGACATTGGCTTCGTTCAGAGCAACCCCTCCTACGAATTGCCAATCAATGCTCACAAGTTCTCCATCATCATCAGTATACAGAGTTGGCATAGGCAAAGAAGTGTAGGTATCGACGACCAATGCTTCATCAAAAATCATCCTAGGCAATCTATTCTTGACGTTCACAGTGAAATTGAAGTAACCTGTGTTCTTTCCATCAAATGCTGTTATCATGACTTGATGGGGGTTTCCATTTCCATTCCCGCCTTCAGTCCATTCGTGACTGACCACTGTATGACCTAGCCCTCCTTCGGTCTCTCCATCTCCCCAATCCCAGTTGAAAACAATGTGCTCATTGGGTACATTGTCGATAGTCTGCAAAGTAGAGAACTGAATTCTCTGATTGGTGTAGACTTCAATCTCATCATTTGAAACCACTTCAGTTCCAGCGCTGTCATAGACCTTGATAATGGGCGATAGTACATCTGCAACAATAATCAGGTTTGGATATATTTGAGACCATGCACCCCCTTGATCCTGTACCGTCAAATTGGCGATGTAGACTCCTTCATCTCGGTAGCCGCGATAAGGTGATTTCAAGGTGGAAACATTTCCATCGCCAAAGTCCCAAAGGTAAGCAGTTGGTTCATCTGCATGAGGAAGCGTACTGATGTTATCCGACAATCCCCAATAATCCGTACCTGAACCACTGAATTGGATTGGAAGCCAGGTCAAAGTGGCATTGGTGTCGACTGAAGCATCAGGCAATGGTTGCATGTTGAATACTTCTTGACTGCTTGAAACAGCACTGTCGATAGTATCGCCGAGCAAGTCCTTCATCACCAATGAAATCGTGTAATCATCTGTGGTATGCGGAGTCCAATAGATGATTCCCGGTGAAGGCACTCCGCCTCCTGCTTCAATTCCGGTGGTCATTGTATCAACGACGTGGCCAGTACTGTTGATTGCACTAGCAATGATGTTGAGATCCTCAAAGAATGCATTTGAGGTGACTGAGAATGGCAATGCCATTGTATCATCATCATTATCGCCGTCTCTGTCCGCCATCGTCGCTGTGCTGAGGGCTAAACTGGCAGGTGAAGTGATACGTGCAGCCTCGATATCCAGAACTGCGGTTGGGTAAGTTGCTCCGCAAGAGGTGTAATCACAATCCCCTATTGTGCTCCCATACCAAACGATGACATGTACCTCATCGGTGATATTGCCAAATCCAGGAACCATTGCCGTTGCCACCATGTTGTTGAATGAAAGTTTCTCAATGGTGTAGAGGCCATCTGCGGATGCTCGTGAAAGCAATCTACCTTGCATTCCATTGGCGTCGGCGGTCAACCTGATGGTCAGTGGTGCTGCTGGTGAGGCGCCCGGCTCAAGTTTGAAGACCTTGACTCCCCATCCCTCAATCGTGTTGGATTTTGATTCCCACAATGATGACCAATCGTTATTCGTAGCCGCAGGCTGTATCTTACAGAATGCAGAACCGGTACAGAGGTCTGTCATGGCGATATTCGATAAACCATAAATTCCGTTCGATGAATCAAGAGTTGCGGCGATTGTGAAATTAGCAAATATCTCATCAAACGTAGTACCTAGAATCATCCCTGCGTTGTTAGGTGGAGTCTGAGCCAAAGTAAGAATTCCAGCCGCTCCTGTTTGTGTATTTGCTACCAATTGCCTGATTGCTGGCCCTCCACCAAGGTGGTCAGCCAACCACAACAAGAAGATGAATCCGCCACCATAGTCTGCGATTCTTTGATTCCACCAACGTACGCTGATACCGCTATCCTGCGTCCATGCATTGGAGTGTCCTGTCAATGTGCTACTGGCCCCGAAACAAAGGTATGCAGCCATGTCAGCAGCTCCTTCATCAATCCATAGATTCTCCTGAGAATCCGCTGCATTATGCAATAGATGCTGGAACTCATGCGCTAGAATCACCTTGCTCCATGAAAGAGAAGCATCAGAATGGTCAACAAAGATGATCTCTCTGTATTGTGCCAAGCCAGGTGCGAAATATCCACCTACTCCATACGCTCCATCTACTGCGATGATCGCCACCTGTATCTGGCAATTGCCATCGACATCCGGAGGTTCAGGGATGCCATTTCCTTGGTCCTTGCCATAATATGTGGTGAGAATCGGATAGACCGTGTTGTCCCAATCAGACTCCCAATTGGAAAGTACTGTGGACGATAATGAAAGTCCATCTTGAACCATGAATGCCACGCTATTGGTCGCTCTTTCAACCGTGACACCTACCGTTCCGCCACTATAACCTGGAACGGTGGTTGTGTCGCCTTCCTGATGCCTGTTACATGCCTTGGCTGCTCTGGCCGAGGCCTGACGCATCGATGCTTCCTCTGCTCCAGGACTGCCATCTGCCCACCATGCCTGCTTCAGATATCCAGTGGCAGAGTAGAGTGGTTGGTCCTCCTCGAAAAGAATGTACGGCTTCCCAGTTGAGGGAATGAAATCATCGAAAGAGGTAGTCAAAGTTCCTCGAGGAACATATTCAGGACGGGCCTCAGATTCAACCCCATCATCCGCTGCTGCCACCGGCCCCCAAGTGCTGAAAACGAGCAAAAGAATCATTGCGGTTGGAATACCAATTTTCCCAGTTTTTTTTGTTGTCAGAGAAATCACCCTCTGTGACGCTACGCGTCACGTGAATAACCACCTTGAATGAGGTATTTAAGGCTCGGTGGAGCAGGCATCAGACATGCTCAAGACGGCAGACTGCAAACGAGTCAGTCAATTGATTGCCGTCCTGCTACTAACTTCGCTATTGATGAATGTCACTGGAGAGGGTCAAGAAACATCCCCACCGAGCCATATGGAAGTGGAAATCGTGTCAAATATCAGTCATGACAATGGCGCTTTCACCCAAGGTCTTCTTTGGCATCAAGGGATGTTTTACGAGAGTACCGGCCTATCTGGTGAGTCGTCTCTAAGAGAAGTTTTTCCGAATGGTACTGTCAATCGTTCCATCGACCTTGATGCAAACTATTTCGGAGAAGGTCTGGCGATAGTGGAAGATACACTTGTTCAACTGACCTGGAAAAACAATACGGCTCTAATCTGGAACCTGTCCGACTTCACACTCATCGGAAACTTCTCCTACCTCGGAGAAGGATGGGGTTTGTGCAACAATGGAACTGCTCTAGTGATGTCCAATGGGAGCAATGAGTTAGCCTTCAGAGACCCTGTAGATTTCTCCATCATCAGAACGGTCAATGTCACTATTGATCTTGATGGCAACGGAGTGGGGAGCCCAGTTGAAAATCTGAATGAACTTGAGTGTAATGCTACCGGTATCTGGTCCAACATCTGGCAAGATGATCGAATCGTTCGAATAGATTCCGAATCCGGAAAAGTGGACATGGTATTCAATGCCTCTGAATTGAGCATGGATGGATGGGGAGTGCTGAATGGAATCGCCATCACAGAGAATGGAGATATGTGGTTAACCGGAAAGAACTGGCCATTGATGTTCCAGGTAGAATTACAAGAACCTCATATTCAGGAAAACAACACTGATGAAGAAGTTGATAATGGACAACAATCAGGTACCAGTAAGACGAATTCCTGTACTTCTGATGACGACTGTGAAGAGGATGCTCCGATGTCGATATACCTGTTTTACAGTGCCTTGGCAGGAGTTGCTCTATCATGCGCGGTGATTGGAATCTTCAAGGTCTGGCGCGCTCTGCCAGTGGATGAGAAGAGGGCGCCGCACCTCGAGGAAGTGTTAGACGATGACGAATGATGGAGACTCAAAAGGCACGGGTCTACTCAGTAAGTGGCACAAGCGTAGCGAGCGTGAAAAGAGGATAGAGCGATTGATGGAATTGCGCGACGAATACGCTACCAGAGACCTGACTAGGACTACTGCTGCAGTACTTATCGTGGTCGGCAGCATTCTTGGGCTGCTAACTGGATTCATGCTTCTTTCGAACAATCCTTCCGACCTCCTCAGTTCATCTCTATTCAAATCAAGTGATACTGTAGATGTCAGTGGATATGCATTACACAATCAAACAGGAGAAGGAGTGGAAGGAGTGGAATTGATGCTCATGGATTCTGCCACTGGTGCCTTGATAGACAATGCTAGCACAGACAGTAATGGATTCTACAGATTCACAGAAATCTCGATCAAGAGATTGTTATTGACCGCAGAGAAAGATGGTTTCATCACGATTGAACGAACATTCACTCCAGATCAAGCAGGTGAATCTCCATTGACGATGAAAGAAGGAAGTGGTCTGTTAGTAGAGACAGAGGATGAAAAGAATTCGATTCTCGCAAGTGCGGTGACCGTAAGCACAATCGTCGCCGTTTTCACTATCTTGACCGCCTTCATCGGAATGTATGCTGCTCATGAAGCCAAAAGAGGAAAGCGATACCGCCGAACCCAATATCTGGCTGGAATTTCACTGTGTAGCAGAGGTCTGATCTTCTTCGGCCCGATTCTGATTCTGATGGGCATGGTGCTACTGATGATGACCAAGCGACAATTCGCCGATTATGTGGTCGATGAAAAGGCCTCAACTGGGGATGATTCCTGATGTATCTTATCGCCGTCGAGGGTGGAGATGGCTCTGGTAAAGGTGAAGCGGTCAGGATTCTCAAGGAAGTGGCATCTGATTTCCCATTTCCAGCAGTTACCCTGACTCATGAACCAAGACGCTCCAGTCCTATTGGAAATCTGGCGTTGACTGCTGTCAAAGAAGGTGGGCAGACGCCACTGCAAGAAGCCTCTTTGTTCGCGGCAGATAGATTGGACCACACGCATACGTGGATACTACCTCGCTTGAGACGCGGAGAATTGATCATCAGCGATAGAAACATCCACTCCTCTCTGATCTATCAGGGATGTGTTGGTGAACTTGGATATGAGAAGGTCGCCAAAATGAATTCTGCAGCAGCAGTTCCAGACCTTGTCATTTGGGTTGATTGTGACCCTGAATTGGCAATGAAGAGAATAAACAGTGGAACTTTGAGAGGAAGTTCGCAGAAGAAGGAATATTTCGAAACCAATGAATTACAGAGCAAGATTCGGACTGGATTCCATGAGTTGCTATCCCAACAAGTATCCACTCCTCCGCCTTTCGACCAGTGCTCTATCGCTGGACCGATACTGAATGAAGGGAGTAAAACTCAGTTGCGTAAGGAATTGTCAAGCGCATTACGCGGTTTCCTCAACAGCAGACCGCCACCATTGAATGTGGACCCACAGGTTGTCGATAGACACCATCTAAGACGCCTCGTCAAAGGATTGGCAGCACAACAGAGACTTCCCGGTTCTCCGATTGAATCTACTTCACTGGTTGAAGACTGGTTGGCTGATTGCACCCCTGCAGATTGGATTTCCAAAGCAAACGACGCCTGGGTAGTGAAAGAAGCAAGAAAGGCTGATGTCGCTGGCTCATGTATCCACCACTCCGTCTGGTCATTGATGGGCACACTCTCCTTCATGTCGACCACAGACATTCCAACCTTGAGACGTACTCTCGGCCCTGTCAGGGCAGTTTCTCAAAGACATTCACAACGCTTGATCAAGTGGTTTGATACGATCGGTTGGACGCATCGACAACAAGCGCATGTCCCTTTCTCAGATGCACCAACATTCAAGATCGGCGCTGAATGGGTGGGTCTTGGTAGACTATTTCTCGCGCTTTGGCCAATGCAATCACACCTATCCGAGTGGAAACGAAAGAACCCCAGTGTTGACACCTCAGAGGCCATGAAATGGATTCTCTCTGCTGAACGTCTGGATGAAAGTCAACGTTCTGTTCTTCTTGAAGAAACTACAGCGCGTCTGAAGATGTTGACTTCAGGATATACAGGGTGTCCAGTTCCCGAAACGGTTGAGGAATATCTGGTA